>NC_015059.1 GCF_000178975.2 Granulicella tundricola MP5ACTX9
AACAAAGTGCTCTACAGTTGATGATGCTTCCTTCGGAAGCACTAACCATGGCTGTTCTTACTTCTTAACGGCCCTCACAACTGCATCACTTGCGCAGGAGCAGCAACACACCTCACGGCACTCAACACCGTATCGCTATTCTGTACGGTTGGACAGCTCCATAGGCATCCTCGTATTCACACGGCTCACACAATCACCATCCATCTTAGACAAGTAATGATCTGTTTCCGCCAATTCATGCCAGAACTCACTACCAACGCTGCAGCTATCCCAAGATCTACAAGTGAAAACCAATATGTACCACGTTCAAACTACGAACAGAATGTCTCAATCTTTGCCCCCGACGTGGCGGGGGCACGGCATATGGTCGTTGAATTTTCAAGGGGATCATCTGAACCCTTCATCAATTTCACCGATATACGTAGAGGTTACGAAGGTTTAGTTGACGCCTTGTCTTACGTAGGACATTCCTATGGTTCTTCCTTGCCTTTGGTGAAGATGAGTCCAAAAGACGAGAAAAGAAGCAAGGCTGTTGAGGCGCCCCTCAAGCTAGGAGCGCGCGCCCCCATAAGCATCTGAATTAATAGCAGCATAGACGCTTCGAGGGATCGTTGGGTAGTATCACCAAATGTGCGGAAAAGACTTTTTATCGCTCTGCGCTTACTCACGCAGGAGACATAACATGCATTTTACGCTGTTGGTGCAAAGCGATACCGTCGCTGGATCTGCAAAGCGGTTTTGTCATTATAAGAGATCGCCGTCGTGCTGTGGGGATGTGTGGAATCGCCGTTCTTTGGCGATTTCCACATCTCCATAGCTGCCCTTGTGGCCGACGGCGCGCCTGCGATCGTTCGTCCTTTCTTGCGGTAGCCATTCTTCTCGCTGTTGGTCTGGAATTTGGTCAGTTGCTTTGCATCTTGCCTGGCCTTGATCAGCGAAAGTGCATGACCAAGTCTCTTGTTCTCCACCACCGCTGCGGGACTGACGCGCTGGTCTTTGTCGAAGACACGGTAGGGAAGCACGTGACCGTTTGAGCGCACCTCAAGGTGTCCATCCGAGAAGTGGTAAAGGTCAACATACCTGCCGCCAAGCTCTTCGCTCACCTCGTTGCGCTCCAGGATGAACTGCTTGCGGTCATAGGCCAAGGTGAGCTGATCGCCAACGTGGCGTTGCTCGCGATGACACAGGATGTCAGTCATTCGATTTGCTGGCAGGTTCAGACGCCGGGTGCAGATCGGCAGGGGCTGCGGGAGAGAGAGCGAATCGGTCGCTGAAGCGAGTGATGAACGCCGGGAGGAGGCGTTGCCGGCTTCCAGGTCGCAGACGTTGTCCAGCCGGAGTTCCTTGACAAGACGATCCTGCAGCGTTCGGTTGGCACGCTCGACGCGACCCTTTGCGTGGCTGGATTTCGCGCAGATAATCTCGATGTTGAGCTCTGCGAGGGCTCGGCCGAACTGCGTCATACCCGCACCGCCCTTGGCTTCCGGCTTATTGACTCGAAAGACCGAATGCTTGTACGAGTAAAAGGCAACAGGGTAGCCGTAAGACTTCAGATAGCCGTCAAGCGCCTCGAAGTAGCTGGCGGTGCTCTCGCTCGGAACGAACCGCATCTGCATCAGCCGGCTGGTGGCGTCGTCGATGAAGACCAGTAGCGTACAGGGCTCACCGCGCTGCTCGAACCAGCGGTGCTCTGAGCCGTCGATCTGCACCAGCTCGCCCAAGCTCTCGCGTCTCAGCCTTGGCTGGTGGAAGCTCCTGCGCTGCTTGCGCGACAGCCACACACCGGCCCCAACCATCCACTTGCGCAGCGTCTCGCGTGAGACCTCGATGCCATGCCGCTCTTGCAACATCTCCGCTGCGAACGTTGGTCCGAAGTCCCTATAGTTTTGCCGGATCAGTTCAAGCACCAGCTCCCGAACCCCTGCGCCCAGCTTGTTGCTCGCCGGTCGACCGCGGCTCCTGTGGATCAGGGCACCACCACCGCCATTACGATACCTTACCGCCAGCCGCTGCGCCTGCCTCAAGCTCACGCCCAGCACACCCGCCGCCGACTCTGTCGTCCGACGGCCCGCCAGCACCTCGGTCAAAACCTCAACCCGCCGTAGCTCCTGCTTGCTCATCTGTAGCCAGCCCAATCTTCGCCTCACGATCCTTGTTCCCAAGAATCACCCGGCGACACTTTGGCTTTGCAGAGCTACGACATTATCGCGGCTCTTCCGTACATTTGGTGATTCTTTCCAGCGGCTCTTTGCAGGCGTAGCAAGGAGGTAGCACGCTGGAGGTTCCGGATGGTTCGAGGGACGTTGCTACCGAGCACTTCTGAAGTTGAATTGGTTTGTTTGCGGCCCAGGACTGGGTTGATTGAGGTTGAGCTTCGAACCTCTCGCCCTTTCTCTTGCTGCCCTGTCTGCGGTACGGCTTCGCGGCGGGTTCACAGCCGGTATCTACGCAGGCTGGGCGATCTGCCGTGGGAAGGTATTCTGGTCTCGATCCTGCTTCAGACCCGCAAGTTCTTCTGTGTTGTCGAGACTTGCCGCCGGCGGATGTTTTACCGAACCGCTTTCCGGCACCGTGCTCCGCTATAGTCGGCGGACGCTGCGTTCTTGTGAAGCTCTGGACTGGATCACGGTTATGATCGGCGGTCAGGCCGGAGCTCGGCTGGCCCGTCGTCTCGGCCTGCTGGTCAGTGGCTCCACCTTACTGCGGCAGCTTCGTTGCCGCGCCCGATGTGCGCCGGTCGTGGCTCCGCGTGTACTCGATATCGATGACTGGGCGTGGCGAAAAGGCCATCGTTACGGCACTATCCTGTGTGATCTGGAGAGCCGCAGGGTGATCGATCTGCTGCCGGACCGGGAGGCTGGAACTGTTGCTGCGTGGCTTCGGGAGCATCCTGGCAGTGAGATCGTGAGCCGGGACCGAGGCGGTATTTACGCTCAAGCCACACGGTTGGCCGCGCCTGGAGCCGTACAGGTGGCGGATCGCTGGCACCTGTTGCGGAACCTGAGCGAAGCACTGAAAAACGCGCTCAGTCCGCATCATCGACTGCTCACACAAGCAGCGAGAAGCAGCATGGGGGAGGTTCCAGGCGTCGTCACATCTCCGCAACCTTCGGTTCCGCCGTGGGAGTTACGGGCCAGCCTCCGCAACCGGGAGCGTCGCTTCAGCCGCTACGAAGAGGTGCATCGGCTGGGCCAGACAGGAGCGTCCCATGCTGCGATCGGCCGACAGCTGGGACTCGATCATCGCACCGTACGCAAGTTCCTCAGAACCGAGACGTTCCCCGAAGCGCAACGGAGCCCACGTCCAGGCATCGTCGATCCTTATGCCGAGTACCTCGACCGACGGCTTGAGCAGGGCTGCAGGAACGTGTCCCGGCTGTGGCGCGAACTGCGGGAACGAGGCTTCACGGGTCAACTTAACATCGTGAGACGCTGGCTTCGCTGCCGGCGTGGCTATCAACCGACCTCGGCAGCAGCCGCTCCACACAGAGCTGCACCACGTATCTCAGTCCGGCAGACGGTCTGGCACATCCTGAAGGAAACGCCCTCCGCTCAGACTTATCTTGAACAGGTCTACCAGGCTTCACCCGAGGTGTCTGTCGCGGCCAAGCTGGCCAAGGAGTTCTTCCGACTCATCACGCAGCGAGATCTTCCAGCCCTCACACCGTGGTTCGAGGCTGCGAAGACAACGGCACTGGCCGGCTTCGCCAGCCACCTGACCAGAGATCGAGATGCGGTTGAAGCGGCTCTCAAGCTCCCGTGGAGCCAGGGCCAGGTGGAAGGCCACGTCCATCGGCTCAAGCTCATCAAGCGCCAGATGTATGGCAGAGCCGGCTTCGACCTGCTCAGACTCAGAGTACTTCACACCGCCTGAGCAGGGCGACAAAGAGCAGCCGCCCCAACTAAACCATCCTTCACCAAATGTACGGAAGAGCCATTATCGCGTTGCGCTTACACAAGCAGGAGACATAACGATTCTTATCGGACGTTCAAAAAGCCAACAAATGTTATAAAAATTTGTCCGTCAATCAATTTGCGCTTAGTTGTAGAGCCCCGTTTTGGTTCGCAGTGAATTGTGCAAGTGGTCAATCTGCAAATCTGCTCGTTGACCACCGGCCGAGTAGCTGGCCGATGGTTCATGATCAATGACCCTGCTAATGGGAGACCCAAGTTGCGTCAGAAGCGGATGTTCTCAGGCACCCTTCGGCGGCAATCCAGACCTTTTTGAATGGATGCAAAAAATGTCCCCTACGGTTCAGCATTGAAAGGCGAATCTTTCCAGACACACTCGGCAAGCGCCGAGATACGACGAATAAAGATTCAAAGAAGATTTACGTTGCTCAAGATGTTAATTGAACATGTGGATTTGCGAACCCTCATTGACAAGCGTTTGAGAGGAAAGGAAATCTGCAACCATACCTGATTGAATCTGTGAGATCTTTGAGGCGGAAATGTGAGAGCTTATGAAAGCTAATGGGCACGTAGCCCGTTTGTTAGATTAAAAGCCTCCAAGGGCTTGGCGCATCACAGGCTTACCCGTTAACCAGACTGTTGCCCACCAGAATCCATGCAGCCATTGAACTAAGGCAAAAGGAAACGCGATGAGCGTAAATACGCGACTGCATCAACCGAAGAGCCCCCTAAGAATGGCGGCCATGACATCTCAGGCAGCGCCTATAGAGCCTGGGCGACTCCATGAGCCGTTGAAGCTCACTCTCTAACGATAAGCAGCAAATCGCTACTGCAGTGCTGCACTCTTGAGTTAGATAAGTCTGTTGGAATGCGAGCTCAAGGAGTAATGGCAATCTTAAAAAAATAAACCCACCGCCATCAGACAGTGGGTCTTTTCAAGAGTAATGCTTATCAATGGATGTACTCGTACCCAATCAGGTTGCCTGCTACGATACGCTCATCTCAAATTGTCACGCCGCCCGCTGGTGCGAGGATTCAATTCGGTTTTTCTGTGGCGACACAAGGAGAGAGGCGGAACTGTAAGTTTCACGATGACAGAAGGTACACCGATAGTGATGAATACCCAATGTTTGAAGGACGGTATCGATGATTGTGTGATTGATCGTGTCAAGTTTCGTTTCTTTACACTCTGGGCAAAAAGCAGTCATTACAAGCTCCAGACGTTCTCATTTGCGTCCTGATCCGATCTTAATGCTTGAATGATGTTGCCGCTGGCTTTCTTTGGTAACTAGCAGTAACCGATGCATGGCAGACATCCAGCCACTCTGGCAGTAAAATGTTGTTGATTTGATGAATATCGACATGGATCTTCCGTCTTAAGATGTGCATCTCAAGTCCAATGAATGCCAATACGATCATATTTTTGTTTGGTTGCTATTGCACCGTTAATTTTCTATGCGCGCTAGCGCTGGACCGTTCGGTCGCCAGCCATAGCCGCAAATTACCGCCGACAACTGAACGCGTCCTCAGCTTGGCTGTCTTTACTTTGTTAGGGATCCCCTTAGTGACGCTCATGATGCTCTGGCATTCGTCAAAGAGGTCAGATTCGCTGACGAATTACGACGCTCGGCCTCGTTCCCAGTTTGGAACGGTATGAAAGCAGATGGGTCACCTCACTGCAGAGGTTCTCGGCACTTTGTTAATGTAATGTTGGTCGTAGAATGGATTCTCACGATGGGCAATCAGTCTAAACTTTCAACATGAGACGACTACGCTACGTTGCGAGGAACCAATGCAACTATATAGAGCATTCTCCATTGCCTATGCAGCTATTGCGTCCGCTACTCTTTCAGCGTCAGGGAGGGCATTGCATCCGCCACCCGGAATCGTCCGACCGCACGTCGCACGGCCTCACCTTGCGCACGACTCTTCCCATACGGAGAGCTCCAGGCTTCACCATCGGCACAAAACACCACCGCCGCCGCCCGACGCCATTAATCCGGTTTAGGGCGATAAATTGCAAATCTGTCATTGATCAGGGCATCGCTACTATTTGCCACGGCTCTATTCGCTATGCTCAACCAGCGGACTGAGGTAGAGGTATGTCGGCAGGTCAGCTCGAGGCACACGCAATTCTGACTCGGATCGTGCGCGCTCTTGTGAGAAACCCTGACGCCGTGAACATAGAAATTCGATTAGCTCACACGACGACGTTTGTAGTCACTGTAGCGGCGTCCGATGTTGCTAAGGTGGTTGGAAAGCAAGGTGCGACCGCGAAGGCTCTTCGGACGTTTTTATATGCGATGGGAGCCCAGATGAAGACGCCCTTCGCCCTCTCGATTAAGAGTTAAACCCCTGAGAGCGGCCGTAGAGCCACGCCTCAGGGGACGAACCAACGGAGATTACACCTAGAAATGTAACGGACTTGGATTGGGAGCCGAATCCCACTGTTGGGGGATCCGTATAGACTTCTTGCGGATCCTATGCTCTGCCTGGGCCAAGGTCTTCGACGTAGAAGTCACTTTGCGAAAGATGAAGCGATGAAGCTGCTATGCCAGTCTTTTGATGTGCCGATAAACACGCCTCGAGCTACATAAGAACCGGCGACCAACCAACAAAAATCCCTTAGGACGGAACAAAGGACCCGAGCTGACTTAGTTCCCTGCGGACAAGCGTAATTATGGCAAATTAATCGTGGTGGGTTTCCCGCCCCGGAACCCTCGACCCATGCTGCGACTTGGAGACGGTAAGACGGACCGCCCATGACAGGCATTGGGCCAAGATATTTAGGCAACGGGGTGGCAAGCTAATCTTAATGTCGAGAGCGTTGTGGTCCGCGAGGCTCACGAGAACTTCCCATGACGATGTGGCATTCCGACGAAGAGGGTGAATAATGCGATCGAGCACGGCTCTAGCTTGCTCTCGGACGTGGACGGCGGTTCTCCTCTGGCCTCTTCCAATCTCTAGGATTAATTACTGTCACTTTGCTTGGCGGCTTCGCTGCGATCGGGATCGCTTTGGGTCTAAAAACATGAAGGCCATTTTGTAATCGGATAGGTCCACGACCAGGCCGGGCAGTGTCTTCAGTCTCAGCTTTGTTCTTGGCGGTGATGATGCGATGTGCCAAGTACAAAAAGGGGGGCACGATGAGGTAAAGAAACGCGTTCATAAATATGTTCCGTGCCCGCTTATGGGTTCAGTGAGGAAATTCTATCCCAGGACTCAGATACAGCCCATAACAACGAACTCTTTTCGAATGCTCGCATCGGGTGAGCACAGGCACGGAGTTGCGTATGTACATACGCAACTCCGTGATAGCTTCGTCATGGATGATGGATATCGGTCTTCAATCAGCTTGAATCAGAGTCATTGGCCTGTTAACGTGTACTCAGAGGTGGCGAAGATATGGAGAAAGTTCAAGTCATGTACGAATTGGAGGAGTTCCGGCTGACTGCTCCACCTGACCAATTAGGAGAGCTCTTCATGGAAGCTGTTCTCGAAGACATGGCTCAGCCTCATGCGAAGCGCCCCTTGCAATGCGTCACTGTAAAGATGCCATTGCCAGAGTATTTACGCATGAAACGCGCAACCCAAAAGTGGAACATGACCTATACAGATGTAATCAATTTTTGTACCCAGCGAGTAATCCCAATTCTTGAATCTCCTTCCGGACGGGTCGCCCAAAAACTTGAGCAGCACCGTTTAGATAGTGAGTCCAGGAGAGCTCTTAGGGCCGGACGGAGCAAGAGCTAAGATTATGCAAGATGTCGACTCCCTCGACTTCGTGCATGGTCAACATCTTGGCAGTGCGCATGGCTAGACCGCAGGCCGGACATAACAAAACAGTTGCGGCTTTCTATTGACCGGTTGTCGACTGGAACAGCAGCCATCAAGTTGCCAAGTTAATCTCTCTTAGCTAAGATAGCTTAGCAGTTTGGAGGATGGGATGGTCAGCGCAACTATTTTCGAGGCCAAAACAAGCCTTTCTGCTCTTGTGAAGAAGGCTCAAAAGGGCGAAACCGTGATCATCACCTCGGGTCGACAGAAAACCCCTGTTGCTCAACTACAAGCCATTCACATCGTTTCTAAAAAGAGGCTCGGTGCCTTGAGTACACCAGGCTTTCTTCTCACGAGTGCATTCTATGAGCCACTTGAAGAAGAAGAGCTTGCATTATGGAACGGAGAACATGATTGACTGTTCTTCTGGATACTCATGCCCTACTCTGGGCGATTCTCTCTCCTGAAACCCTTAGTTCGAAGGCATCCAGTACGATCGCAGACGAAAGAAACACCATTCTGGTGTCTACTGCGTCAGCTTGGGAAATTGCGACGAAGGTGCGTGTTGGAAAACTACCTGGTGCAGAAGCATTCGAACGAGACTTTCTCGATATCATCGAGATCGCTGGATATAACCTTCTTTCCATAGACGTAGAGAGTGCTCTTAGAGCTGGGCGTCTCACCAGCGAGCATCGCGATCCCTTTGATTGCATGTTGGCTGCTCAGGCTCTAGCAAAAGACATCCCGATCATTAGCTTGGATGCGAAATTAGAATCCTTTGGCGTACGTCGAATTTGGTAGCGATATCGTCCCAAAATAGGATTTCATGCGAACGAAACTTCCAAGATCGCCGTCGCGAAGCTAATGTATAGCCTCAAAGGTTCAATGTTTTGAACACCCGCTCCGGAATATGCCGGATGATGAACATGATCGGCTGCCACTGGAACGGCACATAAAGATTGTCAGTCCTGTTATCGATCGCCTTCACAATCGTAGCCGCCACCTTGTTCACATCCGCAAACTTTTCAGACCCGGGCATGGAGGCGGTCATTGCCGTCTTCGTGGGCCCTGGCTTAATCGTAATGACATGCACGCCCTCGCGATCAACACGGTTGCGCAGCCCTGCCACATATGCGCTCAGTCCAGCCTTTGAAGCGCCGTATACATAGTTTGACTTACGCCCACGATCACCCGCAACGGACGACAACACCGCTAGCGTGCCCGCGTGACGCTGCACGCAGAAGTTCGCCAGCCACGTCAGTAAGGACACTGCGGATATTAGGTTCGTATGCAGAATCTGCGCCGCCGTCTTAAAGTTCTGCTCCGCAGCAGCCTGATCGCCCAGAACGCCATGCGCCAGGTACGCAATATCCATGCCGGTCAGCGAGTTGATCGCATGCGCTAGCAGTGCCGGATGGCTGGACGTGTCATCCAGATCCGCGACAGCCGTGTCCACATAGCTCGCACCGCGCGTCTTCAGATCTGCCGCAACAGCATCCAGCTTCTGCTGATTGCGCCCCACAAGAAATAAGCTCGCACCCTGCTGCGCCCAGATCCGGCACGTCGCCTCAGCGATTCCGGAGGTCGCGCCCAGCACCAGGATTTTACGTGGCACTTGGTTCACTGCAGGTTTGGAACGGCGGGTCTGCAACCGTTCAGTCGTAGTGGAGGAAGGATCTTGATTCGGGGGATAGGTGCTCATTGGCCTGGACGGTCTCCGGTAACGCGCTCCCAGAAACTGGAAGTCAACATCGGGTCGCGGAAGCGGGCGAGTTGCTCCCACTGCGGGTAAAAGATCTGGAACTGCGAGGCCGTCATCGCCGCATCCTTCGCGGGATAGAGCCTGCCGCCAAAGTCGCGCGTCATATCTGCCAGCCGTTCGAACAACGGAAACGTCACGCCGGCCTTGATCGGAAAATCGAGCGCCAGCGTAATCCCCGGCTGCGGAAAGCTCATCAGCCCCGGCGAAGGAACGTCGCCAAACGCCTTCAGCACAGCCAGAAAACTCGCAAGACCGGACTTTGCGATCTCGTGCAGAATCGCAATCGTACCCTCACGCGCCGACTCCCACGGGATCGCGTACTGAAACTGCAACAGCCCGGATTTGCCGTACATTCGATTCCAGTGCAGCACCTTGTCCAGCGGATAGAAGAACGGTTCGTAGTCCTGCAGGGCCTGAACCCGCGGCTTCATCTGCTTATGAAAGAACAACGTATTGAACAGCGAAACGGTCGTATGGTTCAGCGCAAAACCCGGCGCGTCGAATGGAAACACCAGCTTCGGCTCCTGGCTCGGCTTCAACTCTCCCGGAATGAGGGAGTGGTCCCCCTGCATGAACACGCCGCGCGCAAAGTTCTTGCCGGTCGAGGCACAGTCGACCCAACTCACCGTGTACTCAACCTTTTCCGCCTGCCGCGTCAGCTCCAAAAACTCGTCGATCCCGTGAAACTGGATGCCCTCGTAGTCGATCATGCGGCTCACGATTGGCCGCAGCCGAATCTGCGCCCACGGAATCAGCCCTGTTAGCCCCAGCCCGCCGATCGTCGCCGCAAACCAATCCGGGTTTTCCGTCTTCGAGCACCGCCGATGCGAACCATCGGACCGCACCAGCTCAAACTGCGTCACATGGCTGCCAAACGTACCCGCCACATGATGATTCTTCCCATGGATATCGTTGGCGATCGCGCCGCCCAGCGTCACGTACTTCGTCCCCGGCGTCACCGGCAGGAAGAAACCACGTGGCACCGCAAAGTCCAGGATCTCCGCTAGAGTGATCCCCGCCTCGGCTGTCAGCAGCCCAGTTTCGTGTTCGAACGAAAGCAGGCGGTTCATGCCCGTGGTCAGCAGCAGGTTGCCGCCGTTCAGCAAACAGGAATCGCCGTAGCTCCGGCCCATCCCCACTGGCAGTGAGCCTTTATCCAGCGCGCCCAACCTACCCGGGAAGTTCTGCTGCCACTGAAGCGGAACGATATTGCCGGAGTACTTCGGGTAGCGGCCCCAGGATTGAAACTCCGATCCACTTCTTTGTTTTGCGGAGGGGCCGCCATCTGGCGTTTCCATGGAATCGGACGACGTTTGCCTGGGAGTCTGGAGCATACATCCAGAATACCCCGTGTATCGAATAAGAGAGGCCTTCTCCAACTGGACGGGTATTTACATCAGATAGACTAATTTCGTTGCCTTCCGAACTATGGTTGCGCCTCCGGAGAGTCGCAGCATAGAAAACCTCCACGCTGCGGCCAACAAACCAAGATAGGCTGAGTCGTTGGCTCCCATAAGTCCGGAGCTAATTGACTTTTTACGGACCTAGTTAGCCATTGGTAACCTTCTAGAACGTTACCAATGTTTTGGAATGGTTGTGCCCACTTGAACCAACTGCTTTGACTTCCGCATTAGAGCAACACTGTGCAACTTCTTTAGTAAAAGCTTCGCAAAAGGTTGGGAGGAAGCCGCTAGGGAGCCTCTGCGCAGGCGGCCGATTTGACGATGTCGGTGTGTGACTTGAGTCGGCGGCCAAGTTTTTCTGCGGTTGGGCCGTGCTTTGCTTGTTCTGGCTGGGGTTTGTGCGGAGTCGAAGACTCATAGCCCGTCTCCCGGCGCTAGGCGGCGGTTCCCGCCAGGTGCTTGCGGTGGAGGTAGAGGTTGATGAGGGCGAAGTTGGCGCATAGCCGGTGATGGTTCTTGGCGATGCCTCCTGTAGCGTACCTTGTCGAAGCCGAAGACGCGCTTCAGGATACGGAAGACGTGTTCTACTTTCGCTCTTACTTTTGATTTCGTCGTATTCTTCTTCTTTGCCGCTTCATCGACATAGTTCTTGAACCTGGTTCGCTTGCAGGTCATGTCCTGGGCCTTGGGCGCGGCCTGCCGGATGGCCTTGGTCTGGCCTTGATAGCCGCCGTCGCCCCACACCTTGCGCTCCTCCCCATGTAGCAGATCCGGCAGCATGTGTACGTCGGAGACGTTGGCCGCCGACGTTGCCACTGAGTGCACGTGACCTTCTTTTGCATCAACGCCGACCTGTGCGCCTTCAGTCCGAAGTACCACTGCTTGCCCTTACGAGTCTGACGCATCGCCGGATCACGTCTCTTTCTTCTCGTTCTTGGTCGAAGAAGGCGCATGAATAATGGTCGCATCCACGATCGTGCCGGTCTCGATGCGGACTGCCCCTGGCCGCCAGATGCAGGTTCACCGCGTCGAGCATGGCACCGCCAAGGTCATGCTTTTCGAGCAGGTGGCGGAAGCGCAGCACTGTCGTTCATCCGGTGCCGGAGCCACGCCCAGGTCAACACCAGCGAACCGCCGCAGCGTGAAGGACTCATAAAACGCCTCTTCGACGCCGGGGTCGGACAAGTTGAACCACTGTTGCATAAAGTACGTCCGAAGCATGATCGCAAGCCCGACAGGACGACGGCCGTTGCCGGCCTTCGGGTAGTGCGGTTCGACCAGAGCCTGTAACTCGGGCCACGGAACAACCGCTTCCATCTCATCCAAAAACAGCTCCCGCCGAGACTTCCGCCCATACTTCTCAAAGATCGACTGGGACGCAAACGTCTGCTGCTTCATCGCCATCCACCCCTAACCATCAGATTAATCCATCAGGCCGCGGACGCAGAACTTGTGCAGAGTTTCCCTAGATGTCGGACATCAAGGTGAACTATTTTGTTACCATCGTTAGCAGTAAATGAATAACTCTCCTCGACAACTGCACGACCCCCAAAGCAGATGATCACATCACCATTCTTGGGAACAGCTTCCTGGCCGTCCTCAAATGAAGCGCGAACTTCTATTCTGTTTCTCGCCTGTGCTCGAATGGTGATCAACATAAGTTTTTGCAGTTTCTTTTATGGTTGTTGAGAATTCGCTATTCTGGCGTGTTGCCAGGTTGACCTCTTATTCACCAGTTGCACAATGTCAAGTGGTCGAATCAGCCATTCGAACAAGTTGATGCTTTGAGCTCGATGCATCTGTACTGATGATGCTAGCTTTCAGTTTGACAAAATATTGGCGGAGGCCGATTGAGCCTTTTTCTCGGTAGCAGCCTTCAGCAATACAGCATACTCACGTATTCGTTCGTCTCTGAAGAACTCAAACGCGTGCTTTGCACAGAGATATACAATTGAGCCTTCTGACTGCTCAAGCATATAACGCGCTGGATTACACATTTTGTAGTTACATTGCTTCGCTATTTCTGATGAACTAGGCTCGTAGTTGATGAATTGAGAAGGGGAGATCACGAACACTCCTTTTGAATGGATAGTTCAAGCAGCTTACCGGCCGAATGGATGAGTTGAGCATAATGCCATTGGATGAATCCGTCTACCCATTGCAGAACTATAAACGAAGTCTAGCGTTCACACTTCTGCAAGAAGTCTTTCCTCTGATCTCAAATCAACGCTCTATCTACACAAATCTTTTTGAGAGGCATGTTTAACCTGCAAAGATTCAGAATGCTAAATTGTCTTTCGGGAGGGTTAGGTGGCAGACATGATGCTTCGGATGGCTATAGGTGACAGGATTAGAACTATCCGCAGATCATTCAACGAGAAGGGCGTCTCACAAACTGGCCTCGCAAAGCACGTTGGAGTGGCATGTCACACTGTATCGCGTTGGGAAAATGGCATTTATGAGCCCACGCTGAGCCAATTCAAGAAGATCGCTGATTTTTTTGATGTTCCTGTCGCTGCGTTTTTCCCCGCCCCTACACATCAAACTAGATCGATAGACAAGCTGAACCAGCTAACACAACTAGCTAAGCAGCTGACTATCCGTGATCTTGATGAGGTGCTGCTTTATGCAGAATATCGGTTACAACGCGAAAGTGAAGCAGCTTCTAAAGCCCAAAGCGTGTTACCTGTCTAACGTACAATTAGTCGGATCCCGAGAAGGTTAAGTCAACCTCGCCAGCCTTGAGAACCCAGCATTCTCTTTCTATCCAAACCCATACAGGTTCAGCCATTTAACGAATGGCCCAGATGCGGCACAAGAATAAGTATTTTGCCCAATCGTCGGCCGACCCTAAACTCATGATGTTTAGCCGGAACTTATCGCTTCGCGTGACAGTCCGTTGCAATTCACGCACGTCCTTCAAGCACAAAGCTTTCCGCCACTTTCAGCACCGCATCCACGCTCTCAACCGAGCAACTCTCGCAGTAAACCCTCAGCAGCGGTTCTGTACCCGATGCGCGCAGCAGCAGCCAGGTTTCAGCTGCATTCACCTTATCCGTGCAATGTGAATTCTCGAGGTAGAACTTGATCCCATCCAGCGTCTCCACCCGATTGACCTTCATCCCCGCAAAGTCATCGCCCGCCTTGATTGCACTCGCGCGCTTGATCGCACTCTGCTTCAACTCATCGTTGATATGCATATCGATCCGGTTGTATTGATGTTCGCCATACTCCGCCTGCAGCGCAGCCACCAACTCACCCAGCGTCTTGCCTTCATCCGCCATCACCTGGCATAGCAGCAGGCTGTTCAGCAGCCCATCGCGCTCCGGCAGATGCCTGCTGATCCCCACGCCGCCGGACTCCTCCCCGCCGATCAGAATATTCTCCGTCAGCATCAGGTCGCACACATACTTGAAGCCGATCCCATGCTCATGCAGCTTGCGACCATGCTTCGCTGCAATGCGGTCCAGCATCTTCGTCGTGTTGAACGCCCGCGTCACATCGCCCGGCCAGCCCTTGCGCTCCAGCAGCCATTGCAACAGGATCGCAAAGATCTTGTGCGCATCCACCACGTTGCCGTGCTCATCCACAGCGCCGATACGGTCCGCATCGCCATCCGTCACCAGACCCGCATCGCACGCATCGGCGACAACGCGCTTCTGCGTCTCCGCGATATGCGGCAGAATCGGCTCCGGATTGATCCCCGGAAAATCAGGATTGATCTCCGCCCGCATCTCCACATACGGCACCCCTGCCTCGGCAAAGATCCCGGAGATGATCCCCCGCCCCGCACCATACATGCAGTCGATCAGAAACCTCTTACCGGAAGCCTTGATCGCCGGAAGATCCACAAACTTCGCAATCGCCTCCACATAAGGCGGATTGAAGTTGACCTCCTCAAGCTTCGACGGCTCTGCAGCCGCAGCCAGCGGCTTACCAAGATAAGTCTCAATCGCCGAAATAATCGAAGGCTTACCCGACCCACCATAACTGGCCTTGTATTTCACCCCATTCCACTGCGCCGGGTTGTGGCTGGACGTGATCATTACGCCACCCGCAGCCCCACGCTCCCGCACCGCATAGCTCAACGCCGGAGTAGGCGTGATGATGGAAGCCAGCGCCACCGGAATCCCCGCCGTCGTCAGCACCTCAGCCACCACGCGCGCAAACGCCTGCGAAGCGGCGCAAACCGGACCTCTGCCAACCCCTTAATGCTCATAGACTTATCGTAGCCCAAAGCAAAGCCCATGCCCCTGACACAAAAGGCTCACGATCAGCCAACCGATAAATTGGCATATATTCCCTTTAGAATTTTTGTTGTGCCTGCGGCTCCTCGGTAATTTGCTGCTCGGGGAACTTCATGACGGGCCCTATAATTGCTGAGAACCTCTACCCTTGCAGCTCCACTCTAGAGTCACGGAACTGGCAGTCATCCGATTTAGACTTATAAGGAACGAGTTGATTTCTGCTGTACCAAATGCGCCATCGTAGCCAAGGCTATACCTCACCGAGTGGCAACAATCGTTTAGACAGGAGTTGGACTTGCGCAAGTTTTGGTTAGTGTTTGCCGTGGTGGTATGCATCATGACCGGGATGGCTATTTCTTATTTAACGGTCCCGAAAGAGAACGGTCAACTAGAGTCTTTCGATGCAATTATTGTGATTGGCTGTCCTACCGCGGACGACGGCACCCTCTCTCCAATGCAAAAAGCTCGAGTTCTGGAAGGTGTCAAAGAATTCAGCGCTGGCAAGGCTAAGCATTTGATTTTCTCTGGTGGAGCTTCTAACAATCACTCGATCGAGTCGCAGGTGATGGCCCAAGCCGCAGCAGAGATGGGCGTTCCAAATGAGGCGGTGTTTCTTGATCAGGAGGCGAACAACACCTTGGGAAACATCTTCTTTAGTCACCTCATTATGACAGGCAAGGGTTGGAATAGTGCTGAAGTCATCAGTTCTCAGAATCACCTCCCCCGTTTAGGTGTGATCCTTGCACTATACAATTTCAGCTGGCAGACTCACGCGGCGCCATGGCCTCCCAATATCAATCCTCTTATAAAGTTTCTCTACTATGGGCGTGAGGTCGCTGCTACTACGGTCGTGAGGTGGTTTGGATTCCGAAGCAACGACCTAGTTCCGTTTTAAGCCCCTAACGTCTACAACCTAACCTGGCTACGGTGACTCTTGCCGCCTGGCGCTACGTGAGTTGAATCGCACCGGAGCCCTACGGCAAAGCGGCCATTCTCTGCCAAAGCGGCAGACAGCAATCCTCGAAAGGAAGCTCTTGACCATCGATCCGACCCTATCTGCGTCCGATTCAAGCCGTTTCAACTTCCCTGCCTTGTGTTACGCCTTACTACCAGCACTATTTGCACTGCGATATGTAAACACCCCGCCTGACCTGCGGACCTACGGACCTTCTCATTGGTTCTTGAACTACCATAACGGATTTGTTCGGCGTGCCTTGGTTGGTCAGGTCTTCTCGCACTTCAACTATTTGTCTTGGAGATCGATCTTTGTCGTTGAAGCGTTGATCCTTGGAATTGTCGTTGTCTGCACCTACCTGGTTTTTCGGTCAATGCTTTTTGGTACCCTAAATGAACGCCGCTTCTCGGCCTTCTTGCTGGCAGCTCCCGCTTTTCTTCCTCATCTAGCCTATATGGGAGGAGAGATGGACAATTTTCTTTACATGGCTCTGCTTGCGGGTGCCTTCTGCCTCATGCGGCTGCGGAGCAATACCGGACTGCTTGCAGTCACTCTCTTTTCGGCTTTAGGGCTAGTCCTTCATGAGGGATTTCTGCTCATGTTTTATCCGCTTGTCCTAGTTCTGATAATCGAACTTATCCATCAAAGACGCTTGAAACCCGCAGCTGTAGGAATTCACCTGGCCGTTATAGCTAGTTGCTTCTTATCCATCCTTCATTTCGGAAAGATGAAGGGACTAGAGGCTGAATGGGTGAGCCGCGCACAGGCAAGAACGGATATGCCGATTGAACGAACGGTTTTTGTTGCACTTCATAATTCGTTAGGAGAACAGGTTCATTTTGCTCTGACGCATTACACCATATCCCTTGTAGCGCGCGTCGCTCTCACACTTCTGATGTGCATTCCGTATGAAGTTGTCCTCTGGAGGTTGCTCATTTCGGTTATCGAGGGAAGGGGATATTCGATAGGACTACAGCGAACGGTCTGCTGCCTTTTTTTGGTGCCTCTTCTCCTCATACCGCTTGGTCATGATGCTATGCGTTGGATCGCCGCTCTTTGCATCAACATCTCGCTTTACATGCTCTTCCTGTATCAGACGGACAATAGACATGGAGAAGGATCTGGGGGGATGCGCGCTCTTTTAGCAAATTGGAATGCGGCTCCCGCCGGCATGGCCACCTTCCTCTATCTGAGTGTGCTCGGCCCCTGGGGCCTGGCGGGCAACCGCCTTTTCGCAAATCTTGCTAATCTGCTTGCAAGATAGTTGTAATTAAACGATGCGTGCTAAACGAGTTGCAACAAACGGAATCGGAAGATAGCATGGCTGGATAATGCTTGAGTGGCGAGAACATCTGCAATGCATGTTTCTGCGCTGCAACACATTGATCTCGTTAAACTGGCGGATCCTCACCTAGGACGGCTTGCCTATTCAAGGTTAGATTTCACGTCATCATGTAGTGGAGGAGCATTGCTCTTGGATGTCACAGTAGCCTATCAATGACGACTGATCGAGAGCAGCAAGACCTCATCCCCGTCCTTTTCTGCACGGATCATCATTACTGGAAGCACCTGGGTGTGGCGATCGCCTCGCTTTTGGCAGCGAATCCTTCTCTGAGGTTTCGGATCATAGTGTGTTCTATGATCGAGAACCTAGCTGCTGAGCCCAAGATTCGAGAGATTTTTCCCGCGGTCGAGTTTGTTCGATACAACATTAATCAGTATGGTTTTAGAACCGATCGGAACATCACGATCGCCAGTTATCTCCGTCTTTTTATGACGGAATTTGTTGATCTTGCCATCGACAAATTGCTTTATCTCGATTGTGATATGGTCGTCTGCGGAAATATCCAGAGTCTCTGGGAGACAGACCTTTCAGTCTCATCCTTGGCGGCCGTTCCTGAACCATATGCCGGTCAAGCTGCCCTAGGATTTAAGGCAGGCGATCCCTACTTTAATGGAGGCACCCTGCTGATTAATCTAAAACTTTGGCGTGCCGAAAACCTTCTTGAGCAATTCTTACGTTACGCCAATCTTCATGCTGAACATCTGCTAGCCCACGACCAGGATATTCTCAATGGTGTCCTGCGAGGTCGGATTATCGCCTTGAGCTACCGTTGGAATTTCCACGCACCCTACGCAGATTGTTCTCCAGGTCAGCTTCGAATCGGCGCTCGTGAATTTGCGCAAATACGTAAACTGCCCGCTATCGTCCACTTCGTCGGGAGCGCCAAACCTTGGAGTTTTGATGAAGAACCTCATTATAAGGATCTGTATTGGAGGGCCCGAGCGCTCACACCCTGGCAGACTCCAGCGCCTAAAACCAAGTTTAGAACGCAGCTGCGAGAGCGAATGAATTGGTATTTTCCCAGGTTTTCTGCGGTTTTGCGGAGTTTAGCCGGCAAGAGGAGCCGCTTAGATGTAAGCCGGTAGAAGGTCTGTTACGGAGTTCACATCATCTGCGATGCAGGCGACCGGTCTACGGACTGTTACCCGATTGCGCGGCTTGGTGTGCCGATGTAGATTATGCTCGATGCATACCTAAATACGTATTTGCGTTATCACGTTTATTCGCATTAAGCATTCGTTGTCTTCCGATGCTTTAATCTCACTCTAGTGGCTTCTGCACGCCTGGCGTGATCCTGCTCCCTATAATCGTACGAGTTTGGCGCGAAGCCTCACTGACCCAAAACCGCGGCCAGCAACCTTTCAACCTCGAGTGCAGATTTATGCCTAGTTTCATTCCGAATGAGTCCACCTTCACGCCTACTCTTAGTCTGCCGCTCTGCGTCGATCTCGACGGCACTCTCATCAAATCGGATACCCTTGTCGACTCCGTCCTCGTTCTTGCCCGCCAGCACCCGCGCCTGCTCCTCTCCATCCCCGGCTGGATCCTTAAGGGCAAGGCCTCGTTCAAGCAGCACGTCACCAACACCATTTCGCTTGACGTCTCCGCCCTCCCGTATAACAAGCCGCTGCTGGAGTTCCTTTTTAACCAGCACGCGCAGGGTCGGGCCATTTATCTCGCCACCGCCGCAGACCGCGCCTTGGCCGACCGAATCGCAGCTCATCACCAAATATTCACCGGCGTTCTCGCCTCGGACGGCTCACACAATCTGGCTGGCGACAACAAATATCAAGCATTTATCCAGCAGTTCGGCGAGCAGTTCTCCTATATAGGCAACGCTAGCCCAGACCTTCCTATCCTCACTCGCTGTATCGAGCCCATGGTCGCCAACCCAACCTCTAGCCTCTCGGCCGGCTTACGCTCAGCACACATCACCCCGGCACACTTATTTATGGACCGTGCCAACCCAGCCAAGGCCTGGCTCCGCGCTATCCGCCTCCATCAGTGGGCCAAGAACGTTCTAATCTTCCTTCCGCTTCTCCTGGCCCATGCCTGGTCTGTCTCCCATTTCGCCGGATCGATCCTCGCCTTCCTCGCCTTTGGCCTCTGTGCCTCCGCCACCTACATCGTCAATGACCTACTGGACCTCGAGGCCGACCGCCGCCACCATCGCAAGCGCCGCCGGCCTTTTGCCGCCGGTGATCTCTCAGCCATGTCTGGTTGCCTCATCGTCGTCAGCTTTCTGGCCGCCGCTGCAGCGCTTGCCCTCCTCCTTCCTCAAGTCGTCGGTCCCTTCGGTTCGCCTCTCCAGCACCCGTTCCGCTTCGCCAATTGGCTCTTGCTTTATGCCGTCACGACCACTGCCTACTCGCTCAAGCTGAAACGAGTAGTCCTGCTGGACGTCATTATCCTATCCGGCCTTTACACCGTCCGAATCATTGCCGGCTCCGGAGCAACCGGGATCGAGGTGTCCAAGTGGCTCGCCGGCTTTTCCATCTTTTTCTTTCTTTCCCTTGCCTTCGTCAAGCGCTTTGCAGAACTGGAATCTCTCCGCCTCCGTGGGGCAGCTCCCGCCAATGGCCGTGGATATCTCATCTCGGATATTGAGCAACTTCGAAGCTTCGGCACAGCCTCCGCTTATGCCTCGGTCGTCGTCCTCACGCTCTACATATCGGATCTTGACACAGCCTTGTACAAGCATCCTGGCCGTCTCTGGCTTCTTGTCCCAGTCCTGCTCCTCTGGCTCAGCCGGCTCTGGCTTCAGGCATCGCGTGGCGAACTCGATGAAGACCCCGTGGTATATGCCATCACCGACAAGCGCAGCTTGCTCCTCGGCCTAGCCGTCGTCGGAATAGTTGTCTCGGCACTCTGATCTCGCTCGCTGTTACTTCGTCATGAAGACGGGCGGTATCCAACACAGCAAGCTCGCCAAATTACTATTATTTCTGATGTCCTCCAGAAGAGGACCCTAAATCTCTCGTGGCTTTTGAAAAAGGTCTAGTTTGCGATTAGATTTTGACCCAAGTCAGGAAGTATCGGGTCACATGGTTGGGCTCACTTTTTGCTCATCCCAATGCACTTCCGCATGCGAGTCGAGCAGGATAGACTTTGTTCGATTCTGAGGATCGTGGGGCTTACCATCCGCCCCAGCCTGAAGCCTGAGTCGTAGTCGTCCAGAGCAGGGAGATTCTGATCCGCCATATGGGGATCAACGGGCGCCAATCAAGTGACTCCTCCATCTTGTTCTCCTCCGAGCAACTCCGTTCGCCATGAGGCTATCTCTATGTATGACGAGCTATCGCTAGTGAGTCAAACGAACGTGCAGACGACTTGGCCCCGTGGAAGCGGCGCCGCTTTTTGGGCTTACACTGTGCCAAAAGGGGCAGGCGCGTCAACTGCCTAAATGTAAATATAGGGAATGGTAAGCCCCAAGGGCGAAACTGTCGCAAGACTTATTGATGCGACGGTCAGTCCTCACGTTTACAAATGAGAGAGCCAAAAGACTATCGAAGGTGGAGCCGATCTGCTCGTTGTTGAACGCGAGTCAGCATCGCAACAGGAAGTACGGCGGTTGAAGGCCGAAGCTGTTGTGACGCGCGCGTGGGCCGATCAGCTTTGGCAATCGCTCTAATCTCCGCGAGTGGCATAAAGAGGAGTATCAATCCTGTCGGCGGATAGATGTGCAAGCTGATGCAGCATTGGCTCTTCTTCCTCTCGCGAACTCATATCAAAAGCTGAACTATTCGCAGTTGGAAGAGTGCCTGCAAATGGTAGGAGACGATAGCCTACTTAGTTGCTCATCGGTCAGGTTTAGCCTGACTGTTCCGCAGGTGCTTCAATTCTCACTACCTCGTCTACGTTCTTCCGGGGTTTCGGCTTCACCACGTCTCAGGCACAATGTAGCTAAAACTGTAAAACCACTATGGTATGTACTACTCAGCAGATATCTGCCATTTCTTGGGTATGGCTAAAGATGTTTGCGTTACCCTTGGAGAACGAATTTACGCCCTAATAACAGAGCGAGGTTGGTCTCAAAAGAAGCTGGCAGAGCTTGCCGGAATCCATGCGGATTATGTACACGACGTCGAATACGGCAAAAAAGAGATTTGCTTGCGGATGTTAGCTCGCATCTCTGCCGCCCTTGGCTGTAAGATGTCGGACATGTTAGAGGGCATGGAGTAAATCGCCTGTCAACCTTGTACCAAGGAATCTGATTGTGTTCCTACCAAAGTTGCATTTGCTAATGCTTAGACGCCCGCTATGCTTTGCTCGAAGGGCGGGATCATTTCATATGGCAGATCAGGTTGTAGTGCGTTTCACACATCGATTGAAAGCAGACGGATCGTTCGATTCCATCTGCCTTGCTTGTCTGACGACGATTGCGTCTCAGCCTGCCGAGGCGGAGTTGAAGCGAGAGGAAGAAGAACATGTCTGTTCTTTTGCGTTTCCGATGCGAAGATCGGGGCCACTCCCCGTTGGGGTGAAGCATGGACGCCGTAGCTCTGATGCTGAGTGGGAGAAGCTGGGCAGGAGGTAGGTTCTCTAGGGATCATTAGCGAAAACAAGATTCTCTTTGAGAGTCGCTGTCGTACTCTCCGGCTGGCATCTCACGCATGTAGGATCAAGGTGTGCAAACAAACAACATCTCAGTGACACGTCAGGGACGCAGGGAAAGCTACGTCTACACATGCCTGAGCCTCGCGGCGGTGCTCGGACTGATTGCGCTATCTTTCTTGCCTGGCCAAACTAAACAAGTCTTACATACGACAGCAGACTGCACCTTTACGGGCATCTAGCCGCCTTCGCTGTCATCGGATATCTGACCGGAAGAATATCCCATACTTGAAACGCACGACATTGGAATGGACGCAATAGGTGTACTAATAGGCACAAGCGTTCACAGAATTCGATTGCAATGCCGCACGCAAGGCTTCCGAGAAAGAACAGAACTCGTTGTCCCGGAGTTTTTGAGTCTCTAATGGGCTGATCTGTATTCTGGGGTCAAACATATTACCAACGTATTCGACAGTTATCAGGAATGCGATGGCTCTACTGAATCGGAGATAGGCGTGCTGATGAGGAGGGCAAAGCTTTCTTAGTAGCATGAGAAGGTAGCCCAACCGCGTAGGCACACTTCGAAGTCTCCGCAGTTTTATCCCGAAGACGCTGCTGTATGTCGACGACAAATAGCTTTTATAATTTTAAGGGCCTGTAAACGAGCACTAGAACAGAGCCTGGCGGACCACTGGCGCTCCGTCCACGATACGTTCATCAATTCTTCGGTGAGCTCTGCATCTTCGCGGGGAATGTCGTGGATTAGATCTCCATAGCTACTTTGAAGCTTCTTGAACTGCTCAAGCGGTATCTGAGGAAAGAAGGCGATCGTCTCCTCCGCACTAGGGTCAGGTGCAGAAGCGAAAGTTTCGCCTAAGAGAGCCTTACAAAGGCAGGCAGCGAGGTCTGCGCTCTGACCTACCTTCAAGTGTCCGAGCTGAGTAGCCCGCGGATTCAGCTCGATAAGGAAAGGAGTCCCCGTTCCCTCTTGGATAATGAAGTCCAATCCGCAAAATCCTGAGATGTTCAGCTCCTTCACAATCAGCACTGCTGCTGCGCTGATCTTCGGATGATGCATCGTGCGGACGATGGTCGAGGCGCCAAGCTCATGCTTAGCCGCTATAACCCTCACCGTCACGCTGCCAACCACCTTCCCATGCCAACAGGCGAACATGGCGTTTGCAGAGGTGCCCTTTATATAGGTTTGAGCAATGATCTCTGGCTTTGAACCCGCGCAATTTTCAAAAATGGGATAGAAATTGTGCTCGCTCATGTGCCAAATGGCAGCCACAGGAGTAAGCCGTTTTTGAAGTCGTCGAAATGCCTGTTCGCTCTCTTTCAGATTATGAGCAACCTTGACCCCGTTTCCTGCCCAAGTCCCATCAGCTTTGATGACGAGGGGAAAGGTTCTTCCACTTCTCCAGCTTCCGATATCACTTGGCTGATGAACAATAAGAGTTTCGGGAACTCGAACCCCTTGCCATTTTGCAAGTTGCAGTAGTCTTGCACGGTTGCTGGTGACCGGATACCCGGATGGATCACCGAGAGACCTCACGATGAGTTTGGCGATTGGACTCTCGATATCTCGCAAGGCCTCAGCGTGGAACAGTTGGTGGAGGTGTGTGACCACACGATCATCACAGGGGATGATGAGGTCCGGCATGGATTGCTTGAGTGCGTTTCTGAGCGCCCCAAGTGGGTTGATCGCTTTATACAAAAACTGGCGATTGAGTGCCGTTACGCGTTCCATGGGATTGCCACGAGGAGCAATCCCATCCACTTCACACCCACTCTGTAAAAAAGCCAGAGCGATACGCGCTGAAAGAGGCCACCACGTGGTCGTAGCCACTAGCATTCTAGGTTTCACCAATTCCTCTATTTTGCAGATTACCAAAGTAAGTAACTGCGATGTCTAGTACTTCGACTGGCTGTTGGACATCCGGCAGAAAAGCTGTGTCGTCATGAGGCTTCTAGCTCTAAAATACGCCTTGAGGATATCTACGGGCCATGTCGAATACCATTGGTGTTGCAATAATCGGGGCAGGACCCTACGGCTTGTCTCTTGCAGCCCATTTGCTGGGACGTGGGATCAAGCATCGCATTTACGGAAAGCCAATGGGAATGTGGCAAACCCAAATGCCTGATGGGATGATGCTAAAGTCTGAGGGGTTCGCATCGAGCTTATCGCATCCAGACGGAGCCTTCACGCTAGAAGACTATTGCCAGGAACAGGGCATTCCCTACGCGGATATTGGAATTCCCGTCTCTCGTGACACCTTTGTTTCTTATGGTCTTGAGTTTCAGCGCCGCTTCGCCCATCGCTTGGAACAGACGTTGGTCACCAAGATCGTTCGAGATGGTGCAGGATTTCAGTTAACTTTTGACGATGGTTCAACGAGCATGGCCAGTCAGGTGGTAGTGGCAGTTGGAATCAGCCACTTTCAATACACTCCGCCGGTATTGGCCTCTCTTTCACCCGATCGGCTGTCACACTCATCCCGCCACAATAATCTCAGCCATCTTCGAGACAAGAAAGTCGTCGTCGTTGGCGGGGGCTCGTCAGCTGTAGATATAGCGATTCACCTGGACGCGGTGGGCAGCCATCCAGAGCTCGTCACTCGGCGCTCGGAGATCTCATTTCACAACCCACCAGAGAAAACGAAACGTCCCCTACACCGCAGGATTCGTTATCCGCGCTCTGGATTGGGAGTAGGATGGCCGGCCCGTCTCGCTGAAGATGTACCTCTGCTCTTTCACAAGATGCCAGTCGAGTTCCGTTTCCGAACGGTTCATCAACTTCTTGGTCCCTCCGCCGGCTGGACCACAAAAGAGAAGGTACTTGGCCGAATCCCTGTTCATACTGGCCTCTCTCTCAAGAACGCAGCTGTTGAGAACAATCACGTTCGCCTTACTTTCCAGGAAGGTGACGGTAGCCCCAAAGAGCTAAGTGCGGATCACGTGGTGGCTGGAACCGGCTACAAGACCGATCTGAGAAGACTGCCCTTCATCGACCAAAACCTTTATCAGGACATCTCTTCGGTCGAGGAAAGTCCTATCCTTTCTAAGCATTTTGAGTCCTCGGTGCCTGGGCTCTACTTCGTCGGAGCATCGGCTGCGAACAGCTTTGGCCCTCTGCTCCGATTTGCATGCGGAGCAGAGTTTACCTCGCGACATTTGAGCAAACACCTCTCGTCGAAAGCAGCTCGAATAGCATAGTTGCTTGTAGTCGAGAACCTCGATCTCACAGCCGATGGTTGTGGAGGGCAACTATGTTTTTGCCTCCGATGGCGTCTTAAATAGGCGACTGACCGCGGTAGATATGCAACCTAATGCTGGGCCAAGGTTTGGGCCTCTTCCCGAGCATTCGATTAACCTAAGGATTCGTGCACTATGGCGAGTGATCATCGAACTCAGCCGCTACCAGGAATTACCATCCACGCTGCAACGGAAGCACGCCTTCTGGACTAGGACTGCCGATTGGTCTATTGGTCTAGACCCTTGCACAACTCCTACCGAACTTGGCTGGTTCGATCCTGCTGACATTTCCATATCTAACGCCTCCAACTTGCGTTTCAGGGCGATCTGCTCGATCTCACATCTTCGCTGGTTTAGAAAAAGTTCACAGCTCCTGTAAGCGTTCAACCCTTTCGAGGCTGCTGAACCAAGGCGTACGCAAAACAGTGAATAGGACAGCCCTCATGCAGTTTCTGGAACATGGACTGCGCTACGCTTTTCCAGTCGAACATGGAGCTCTCTCTCATGGCATTCGCTGCCGAGCCACTGAGAAGCGCAATACAGCAACGAAGCGATTCTCCTCCCGTTTGGCGTATGTAGAAGGGACGGTGCGGGGTACTCGCTTGCTCCGCTTTACAAGCGCGCGGCTCTCGCTGCTCTGGCTGATCCGCAGCTTTATGAGCTGCTGAGCCTCGTAGACGCTTTGCGGACGGTCGGGTACGGGAGAGAAAACTTGCCCTAGAGATGCTCACGGAGAGAATCGACCAACGCCGTGGCGAGCTCTTCAACGCTGTTTGATGGGGCTCGCCCGCGTGAGTTCATGACCGAACAATTTGGCGTGGTAGGGAGTAGACATGCGGTCTAAGTCTGGGCTTTCACTGCAGGAGCAAATTATGACGCTTAAATCATATTCCTTCGACTATTATTACCCATGAGTCATGGAAACGATATCCAAATCTTGGGCCAGTACCCTACGCGCGCGGCGGAAATTCCTTGGATTATCGCAGGAGCAAGTGGCTGCGCTAACGGGAAAGGCGCAATCTCAGATTGCCCGGCTTGAAGCTGGGAAAGAAGACCCGCGCTTATCCAGCGTCGTTCAGATGGCCCGAAGCTTGGGGACAGAATTGATCGCCGTTCCCGTACGACTACTGCCTGCAGTGCGTCATCTGCTGGATCAGCATACAGAAGTGAAGAAGCCCACCCCTCTCTCGCGCTTTGTAGGAAATGATCCGGAAGATTTTGATGAGGGTAGCCATGAGTAAACGGCGAAACCTCGCACAACTTTCCGTATGGCTGAATCAAACGCTGGTCGGCTCCCTCACAGAGCTCCCGAATGACAGGAATCTGTTCGTCTTCGATCAAGGGTATGCCGAGAATCCGCAAAGGCCGGTATTAAGTCTTTCCTTTACAGCCGCTGAGGGTCAGCTCATCACCGAACCGGTCACTACCCAAATGAGAGTGCCGCCCTTCTTCAGCAATCTGCTACCGGAGGATGAGTTGCGGCGCTACGTGGCCGAGCGAGTTGGCATGAAGGGTGTCCGCGATTTTCCCCTCCTACAGCTCTTGGGAGAAGACCTGCCAGGTGCAGTGACTGTTCGACCAGAGAGTGAAGGGCCGCCATCAGAAGAGATCGAGCCTCAAGGCCCTGCTAACCCGATTACTGCACAAGACGATAGTCCGCTCCGATTTTCCTTGGCCGGCGTTCAAATGAAGTTTTCTGCCACTGGCTCTCCAGAACGTGGCCTCACGATTCCGGTCGAGGGCAAAGGTGGACATTGGATTCTTAAATTGCCGTCTATTCGCTACCCGCTTGTTCCAGAAAACGAGTATTCGATGATGCAGTTCGCGCAGGCAGTTGGGATTGGTACGGCGGAGACGGGACTCGTTCCAGTCGAGGAAATAGAGGGGCTGCCAGAGGTTTTCAGGAAGCAAATAGCGAATGCGCTTTGGGTAAAGCGCTTTGATCGAATGTCACAGAACAAACGCGTGCACATGGAGGACTTCAACCAGCTTTACGGCCAATTCCCTGAAGAGAAGTACAAAAACTACAGCTACGGCAACATGGCCACCGACTTGGTGCGTGCTGTGGGGCTGCCGGCAGCAGAGGAGTTCATGCGAAGGCTGATCTTCAGTGCGGCTATCGGGAATGCCGATATGCATCTAAAGAACTGGACGCTGCTCTATGCGGACGGGACCACGCCTGAGCTGTCGCCAGCTTACGATCTTCTTTCGACCATCGCTTATATACCAGATTTCACGATGTCTCTCTCCATGGCGAAAGAGAAGGATGTGCGTAAGCTCAACAAAGAGCTTTTGGACCGCTTTGTTGCAAAGATCCCCGCACCAGCGACGCCATTGATCGCAGCCGCCCTGGAGACAGCAGAGAGAATCATGCTGGTATGGCCTTCCATTCGTGACGGACTACCCATGACTGATGATGCAAAAAACAAGGTGACGGAACGCATGCACATCTTCCCACTCACCAAGGGATTTGCCTGACAGGATCGTTACTGTTCTCAGAACGAGACAAACCAGTCTGTCAAGCGCGGTTACTCTGGCAATTCAAATCTTCTCTGGCTCAAATACCGATCCGTTCGACCTCGTCCAGGGATACCTCGTCACTACGACGGTCGTAAAGACCAGTGGTTCGGGAGGATTCGTGGGCTGCCAGCCTCGGCGAAGCTCCAGCTTAAGAGCGTCAAAGGACGCAGGTTCCAAAAGAATATGCATACTGTATGACGCACAGTATAAAAGTGTCAATCGTTTACATGCGGAAAAGATTGCACTCCGCACATTGTCATTTGCGTTGTGCAAAATTTATCTACCCACGACAACCCCAGTTGTCATGGGCAATTTTTCCTAATCTCGTCAACGAGATGGCACACTTTCTTGGCGGCGGATTTCTTCTTATGAGGTTTTAGGGATCGTTCGGAAACTCCGGGGTAACACTTCCTACAGGAAGGTGTGGACCAATCTTGGGTGTGCTTGGATCGACTTTAGAAGCCTCGTCGTAAATCTCTGACTGCCATGGTAGAGCCCAAATTTGGCAGTCCAACCAAAAGCTGAAAGCGAGAAAGCCTTCAGTTTAAGGTGTTGCGCGTGGAAGAAGTAAGGTATGGGTTCGTTCCTCCGATCATCGAGACGTGGTGCTTGGCGCACATCTGTCCCATATCGCCGAAACTTGCGCATCCGTGTTTCTGCTCTGCAGGCTAGGCCGTGGTCACGACGCGTCGGTCCTTTGTCGAGTAGGTACTTCTCAGCGTCGTCAAGAAAATGGCGTACTTCCTCTAAACTCGGCATTGCTCCGCGTCTCCATCTCGTGTTTCTCAGGCAGATCGGGCGCAGCGGGAGCCGGTGCCGGTGTAATCAACCTGAATAGGCCATGTTCCGCGCCTCGTATACGGTTCCGTTGGGACCCAAGGATCGAGTCATATTCGAATCTTTACATCCCAATACCAAACCCATGCCCACCAATGCTGATCTCCCGTTCCGGCTTGATCTCAAGCGAATGGGAGTGCTTCTGACCCCCGGGCATGGCGAAGTCGAGTGCCTGCGTTGTAGTGATCGCCTCACGATGCTGGTTATGGAACGTCCCATTCTGCCCGTCGATATGAAGGTGTCGGCCTGTCTGGATATGCTGGTAAGTCTGCATGGTGCCGCTCTCCCGCTGCCATGCGAACTGCTTGGCCTCATCGGCAGGCAACGCCTCGTTCAGAGGGTTCCAACGGCGCGCGTGCTGCTCCACAAGCTCACGGCCGGTCAGCCGTACCTGCTGCCGCTCCGGTTCCTGCTGAACTTCCGGCACATGGGCGCTCTGGTGCGAGACTTCGCGGCTTAACACCTGCGGCAACTGCTCGCGGTCACTGGTGAAGATCTGGGCGTCCTGCGCACCGCGTGAAACTGCCACGTATGCCATGCGGTTGTTGAGCAGGTCCTTGGCTCCAAGCTCCGTGTCGATGTGGATCAGAACGCGGTCGGCAGTGTGACCCTGGCTGGAATGACTGGTAACGGCGTAGCCGTGGTCCAAGTGAGAATGTTCTCGGGGATCGAGCGAGACGCTCCGGCCGCTGTCCATCTTGAGGGTCATGTGCCCGTCGTCCGTGAAGCCCTGAATGGTCCCAAGCTCACGATTAGCAATCTTCAGGTCATTGGCCGGCGCGGTGAACTGGATGCGGTCGCCCACCGAAAACGCCTTCTCCTGGTCACGGTAGAGAGAAACACCTTGCTGCCGGCGTGGATCGTAGGTCAACTCAGAGCCATCGGCACGCACGATGGTGAGTTGATTGGCGGCGGCATCCACACTCTTCACACGGGCATACTCTCCCTTTTGCAAGCCAGTCTCTTTGGAATTCCGGGAATAGAGCAGCACATCATTGAAGTGGTACCGCTCGGCCCAGGTCCTTTCAGCTCCGGTAAGATCCTGGCGCGGTACCAAAACAACGGTGCGGTGCTCTTCCCTGCCGACAATGTCCGACTTCTGCAACTCATTCCGAATTGCTTGGTTGATCTCGGCGCGGGAGCGGTTATCAGGCGAGACGACCAGCGTGTTCTCCGGCTGGCGTGCGTATTCCTTTGCAATAGCTGCGATGCGCTCAGCTTGGTTTGGCACCTCATGCACCCTGCCCTGCCGCTCCAACCCTTGTACGGCTTCGCCCACCTGCCCCTGGGCAAGCTGCTGGACGACCTGTTTCAATGCGGCATCTCGCTGCCGCACGATCTCGTCCAGCTTAGCCGTTCGCATACCAGCATCCTGTAATTGCGCAAAGGGCCGCCCCGCCTCGACCGCCTCGTGTTGTCGGGTATCGCCCACCAGGAGAACACGGTCGTTCGGGTGCAGACGCGTCACGAAATCGTGCATCTGCTTGGTCGAAGCAAGGGAGCTCTCGTCCAGGATGTAGAACCGCTTCTGGCCGGTATCGGCCTGTTGGCCCTTCGCTAGATGAAGCTGCAGGGTCGATGTCTCGATCCCAGCCTCGCCCAGCTTCTGAGCCGCGCGGCTCGTCGGCGCAAAGCCTTCCACCCGGTAGCCGTTTGCCTCGGCTCCTTCGCGGATGACGGCAAGGGTGGTGGTCTTCCCTGCCCCGGCTACCCCGTCCAAGCCCACAATCTTCTCCTGGCTGGCAAGGATCTGTTCCGCGGCTTTCTGCTGGGCACCGTTCAACTGTGAGTGGCGGCTGAGAAGCTCGGCGCGGGATTTTGCCTCACTCAACTCAGGGCTGTTCTCCAGGGCGAAGTTGCCGTTCTGCATACGGCTGACGATTTCGCGTTCCATGCGAACCATGGCGGCGGTCGTGTACTGCCGACCAGCAGACTTAGGCGCGTGCTCGGCTGTGCGGAACTCCTGTTTATCCTGAGCCCGTCGCTCGAACTCCTGCCGCACCTGGCTGGCACTCGCCTGTCCCATGCTTCGGTTCAACGCAGCCTGGAGGATCACCCGCTCATCCTGAATGGCCGCTCGCTCGAAGGCATGCTCACGGGCGAAGGTCACCGCCTGCTGAGCGACCTTAGGCGCGTCGATCTCCTGGCTACGCTGATTGCTGAACGAACGGGACACTACCCAATCGGCTTGGTGGCCGTACTGGGCTGCGAGGTCCCGATGCCGATGGAGAACGTCAGCAGCTGACTGAATCTCTTTGGAATCTCGGCTCCGATGTGCCACCACCTGGGCGGCACCGGCGCCCTCGCGGCCGATCTCCTTCAGCTCCGTCGTGATCTGGGCGCGGCGGGGACTGGATGCCTCCAGGTACTCCCGGCTGTAGCCCTTGATCTCCGGCTGACCATGCTCTCCACGCTCGATCTCGTAGCCCAATTCCTGCAGACGGGCGGCAAGTTCGGTGCGGTAGACCGCCGTCGCAAACGCCTGGGACTGGAAGAGACCACGCTCCTGGAGCGCGTGCGTGTCGCCGTCTTTGCTCTCCGCGATGTTGAAGACAACGATGTGGGTGTGGAGCTGCGGCGCGGCGTACCCGTCGACCGGCCGGGCAGTGTCGTGCTCGAAGGTTGCCGCTATAAACTTGCCCGTCTTTTCCGGTTCGCGGACGTTGCCCATGCGCGCCTGGGTGTACCGCTCAAACTCGCTCAAGGCGACTTGAACACTCTCCCGGTGCGCTTCACGCACACGCTCATCACCGCCTACCAGTGCAGTTAGCGAGACGGACTTCGGAGCCGAGATGGTCGCATCCCAACCGGCCCGGTGACCAACGGAGGTAACGTCCTTCCCGTAGCGGTTCTCGTACGTCCGCGACGGCTGGTGCCACACCAACTGCTCCTGGGTCATAGGGTGTTCGCCTTCCGTGAGTCGGGCGAAATGCTCCGCTCCGACCTCACCTTTAAGGCCCCACTCGGCTGCAAGTTTGCCCTGCCATTCACTGTGTCCCTGCTGATCCCGGCTCCAGTAGTTCGCCTGCTCCGACACGAACTCCCGTGCGTGATACGTCCTCGCCTGCGGTGCCGAAAGCGCCTTGGACATCGTCATCATCGGGCATCACCTCGGCTCACTCGATCCATTGCGACACATCCCATTTGCGTTCCGGTTCGCCCTGGGCAGGAGGTCTGCCGAAGGGAGAGCTGGGTGGTTTCGAAGCCGGTGGTTGACTAGGCTTTGCCAGGGGAGCGGTCGGTTTCGGACGTCGATCGGGTGTTACCTCTGCCGCCTTCGTCACGCTGAGTGAAGCAGCTTTCGGCTCCGGTTCTTTCGGGGTTGGCGCTTCTGCCGTCACGGTTTCTGACGGTGAAACGGTGACCCTTCGGCTCGCAAAAACTGCCGGCATCGCCACCATCGGCTGCTTCGGAGCAAACCAACTCCGGGCCTGACTCGCAGTCGCCTTCCCCTCTTGAATCATCTGCGTGGTAAACAGCTCTAGGTCCTGGCCGAGGGTGTGCGGAACGTAATGCGGGTCCCAATGCAGACCCCGTTCCCGCGCAAGATTATTCCGCCAACTGTCGAAGAACTTCCAGCACATCCACCCGACCAGAACCAGCTCGAACGGCTGCAGGAAGAGGAACAAAAAGCTGTGCCCTCCAAAGAAGTTTGTCTCCAAGAAGTCCCGGGTCTCCTGCTGTTGGAACGTCCCACCAGCGGTGTATCCAAGCTCGGTCCACCCCTGCGACAGAGCCGGCTTGGAAAGTTCAAACGGAGCGGTTCCTTCCTTGACGGGCACCAGGTCTCCGGGATCCGCGATCTCCCACACTTTGCCCGGCGCTCGCTTCTCAATCCACTCCACATACTCCGGTCCTGAGCCCTGCAACACACCGACGGTGGACTGCAGATAGACGGGCAGGTAGAACCTCTGGACGGGAGAGAACCTCACCTCGACCCAGCCCCAAACCGGCAGCAAAGCCAGCAGGACAAACAGCACGCCCGAGAGCGTTAGGAACACAACAGACCACCACGGGTGGCGCAACGTGAACGGCCGAGAGAGAGCGATCATTTCCCCTCCGTTGCGTCGTGCAAGCGCCGCAGTATCTCGTCGGCTTTGCCCTCCTTCACGTGGTCGGCCTGCCGCACGATATCTCGCACCTGGTCGGGTGAAATCGAGCTTCCTGCAACCGCAGCGAAGAGGTTCACGGTGAGCTGGCGCAATCCCATTAGCTCCGTCAGCAATGTTGGGTCGGGCATTGCCTTCCGGCTTCGCACGGGCCGCTTCAAGTGAGCGACCGCCGCCTCGCGAAGCCACTGCGAACAGGTCTGGCCGGCTGCCTGTGCCGCCTCTTCGACGGCAAGCATCTCGGCGCGCGGCAACCGTGTGGCCAAAGTCTTAGCCTGATTGGAAGGCGTGAGTCTGGCCTCGAACTCGCGTTCGGCCAAGGACTGAGGAATGCGGGGACGGCTCATCGGAAGGAACTCAACCTCGCATAGAACATACGGCGAAACTGATGTGGGCGTCAAGAAATCTGCGTTTAGCTTCTGTAAACATAGCCCCTTTTAGCTTCTCAGAACAGGTGCAGCTCAAAGACACACCCGTTTACAAATGTTTACGCCTGGTTCCACTCGGAACCAGATATGCGCTAAGTTGCTGTTTCATATACGTATACGAACGTAAACGACAAGGTTTGCAACGGGTAACCCTTTGGGGATGACGTGTCTCCGTTATTCCGGTGCGAAGCGCCGTGCCTCTTCGCAACGAAGATCCATCCCGAATAGCACGGCTTCAGTACAGCGATCCTTACCGCTTTGCCTGCTCAAACGCGATGCTCTGTGACGCGGTGAACGCTCTTGCAGGTGCCCGTCTTACAAACCGCTGCCTTGCATTGGCTACAACGCAGGTACTCACCGCGGCGAAAGAATCGCTGGCAGATTGTGCATTCGGCGACCGACCAGGCCGGGGTCTGACGCTGGGGTGAAGATGCGAGCGCATAGGTTTCATGCAATGGCTCTTGTTCGCCAACCGCCGCACGAACATCCTTCAGTTCGGGTGCCGCAAGGATGTCTCTGAGCGAGTTCATCACTTCCTCAAGTGCACTCCTATCGTTTCCGATTGGCTGGCTAGATCCGGGTCAGAGGTGTGGCTGCGCTCTTCAGTGCTCAAGCGGAAGATCTCTGCGAACTTGTCTGGGTACATGGGTGCCATTCTATTGCCAATGGAGCATGCGGCAGCACCACGCGGTATCCAGGGTGAGAGTTACCTGTTGTCCGCCACCCCACCCCCGAAGTTATTCATATTGCATCTTCGCCTTGTATTCGCCTACAGTAAAGCATGGGCGGCGAGAGAGCAAGTAAGACCAGGCAGCGTGAAGCCGGGAAGATTTGCTGCATCTGCAGCCTAACCCTCGACGCACCTCCGTGGGGAACCTATGGGGAGCGGAGGTGCGGAAAGTGCGCGGCGAAGCAGCCCAAACGACGTGTCCTCATGAACTTCATGCTCCGCCAAGGCTGGCACATCAGCTTTCTGGAGGAGGATTGTCAGACGAGCTTGCGGAAGAAACACACCTTCGCCGACGACTCGAAGGTGCTGGAGATGGAGGTCAAGGGTGATGCCAGATTCGACTCTGAGGGGCGAATGATGTTTGAGCGGGGCATATCTCAAGGCGCGGCGGGATATGGCTGAATCTGACAGGGGAGCAGTACGCAAAGCTGAGGTGATGCGGCTACGCGTGCGCTGAGGGCCCAGGTGCGCGCAAGCCGGTTCGGATGCTGGATTGGGGTATTTTGGCAGTCCGGGGGCACAAGTGAACTATCGCGGGCCGTATTAGAGGCCCGTTATGATCGAAGACATCTCTCTTCCGGTGACGCCGACAGCCACCACCTCGGCGATCTCAACCCCCACCCCCACCGTTCTGCCTTCGATGGCGAGCGCAACACCCCAGGAGTCAAGCTCGTTGTCGTGGCGCTCATTCAACTATGGCGGGAAGACGCACACCTTCCCCCAACTGGAACCGGACACCTTTGTGTTCGTCCGGCCCGACTCGAAGGAAGCACCCTCTGAGAAATTCACGGTGGACATCCGCTACACCGATCACTGTTTTACCCGGAGCCCCCGCCCCGGCGAGGAGTACGACCTGTCGCAGGTTTGGTCGATGCGCACCCTCGGCAACGGTGTAAAAAAGGTTAGGCTCTTCTGTCCCATGCGGAATGAACTGTCGAAGCTGCTCCCAGACCTGATTCGCAGCTTCCCGGACAAGAAGCCCCACCACAACAAGGAGAAGCGGAACTTCTTCACGGTCGACACACTGACCTATCAGGGAAATCCGGTGAAGTACGACATCATCTTCAGTGTCCGCAAGTCGGGCAAGGGACGTCTGGAGTTGCTGGTAGAAACGGCTTACGTTGACGAACCGGACTACCCGGCCGCGCCGCTCGATGGCCGCCGCGTTCGCTTCTGGATCATCCTTAACAACACGCTGAAGGGCATCAAAATCCCGAACTAACGTGAGAAAGCCCCCGATGAAGGGGGCTTCTCTTACCTTCGCGCTCCTCTTGGGTATGACCACACTCGTGGAAGCCATTGCTGGCGGGCGGCGACACCACGGCAAGGCCGGTGCGCTTGTCATGTCGCTGTACTTATTATCCCACCACCACCACCACCATGCAACAGTCGAGTCGTCGTAGGAGTGCAACGAAGGTCGTATCATATCGTTCTATTTCAGTTTGAAACGATCGATCTAAAGTCGTTCACTTTTCTAGACCTATCTCCCACAGGACAGATAAATCTACAGGGACTAGCTACAGGTTAACTATAGGCTTCCTTAAAGCAGCGAGAAAGCGCGACCGTTTCATCACATGCTAGCGACCGTTTCATCTCGCAAATCGAGAAACGCTAAGCAATTTAGCGCGACCGTTTCATCTCACTAAAATGCCAGTTTCTTGTGTAAATGAGGTGCCTTCAGAAGTTCCCGTGTCGATTCAGCAACCGTTGCAACTCTGAAGCGCGACCGTTTCATCTCATTCTTTGGATTCGATGGCCGTTTTTGCTGGGTGGACGATGAGGTATTCGTCGGTACTTTCGATCACCAGGGCGGGATAGACCAGCTTGATCTTCTTGATTGCTTCCAATGTCTTAGACCGAAAGTCGCGGGTCCGGGCGTATTCCCCGCCCATCTGGTCATGCAAGCCCTTCCAAGGCACGATGCGGTTTGCCTTGTTCTTGTTCGCGGCGAATACCGTGTAGGTCAGCCACGCGTATAGGTCGAGGGCCAGTGGCGACCGCTTGAGTGCTCGCAGCGCCCGCATGTCTACTGGCACCGGCGAGGCCGTCACCATCTTGAAGAAGTCTTCGCCTAGCTCGATCCAGCTATCCCATAGGCTACGATCTGCAGACGTCTTGAAGGCCCACCAAAACTCCGTCTTCGAGGTCACTGGCATGTAGACGTTCATCTCATGAGCCTCTTCGGCTTGCTCGACATTGATCTGGGCCGTGAAGAGTCTGGTCATCTGCTCTTTCAGCCGCGCCACGTCGCTGCGCTCCCCGCTCCCATTTCGGGGATTCAAGCCGATCTCCCTCATAAAGTCGGGCAGGCTATCGCCCAGCGTAATCCGTCTGCTCTTGGTCCTGGTAGCTTCAGTGACCATCCAGAACAGGAGGAGCCGTGGGATCGAACCGTAGGGGTAGAGCGCCTTATCGTCCTTGCCAATGTGAGGCCGGATCGATAGCGTTACGTTACCGTTCCGACGTCGCCAAATGTTGACGTTGCCTGGGTCCGAATGCGGCAGGGTGCATTGGACCAGGTGCCGTGCCATGTAGACCCGCTCCGCTGCCTCGGGGTTCTGCTTTATATCTACGGCGGCGTCGAGCAACTTGTCGAGGAAGAAACTGCTTTTTGAAGCATCGGGGTCTTTACGTGGCATTACTGCCCTCCTCTTCCTCGGACGTGTTGAAGAGCACTCCTAGGCTCGCCGCCTCGCGCTTGGTGAGCGTGAAGAAACTGGGATAGCCGGCCATGATAGCCTTTAGAGCGTAGTTGGACACATGGGACGCTACACCTGCCACTGCCAGCGAGTGCACTAGGTCGCCCATATCGGTGTACTGACGGCTCTCGCCACGCAATCCCGCAGCATTGCCGTGGACGGCACACATTGCCTTGATAGGGCTGGCACCAGGTCCTTTTTCCAAGGCTAGAATGAGCCGCATCGTCATCCTTGTGCGCCCCCCTTAGATAAGCTGCTCAGGAAGATCCGCAGATCCACAATTCTTCCCTGTCCAAAATCCGCCTCACCCCTCGTCCATCCATCTGCTCCACGATGATCCCGAATGGAAGTAAACGTAGCTTCGAGCAACTCCAACTTTTGTTTTAGATCTGCCTCATCGTCAACAAGCAACTTCAGAAGTCCAGCCGTCTCAAGGACGCCCAGGCTATATGCCTCCAGTTCTGACAGTTCAATGAAGCTTGGATGTCCGCTGTTGACCACCATCAGCGCAAAACCGATCTTCCGTGTTGTCACCAAGGCAAGGTCTAAGGCATCTTCTAACTCGCGCACGTTCGCAAACTGCTTACTACTCCCACGCAGGCCAGTAGGGTCACCTTGGATTGCGCACGAAGCAACAATGCTGTCTTTTATGGGGCCGCTTCGTAGAGCCAATATGATTTGCGTCATCGTTTTACCAATCCCCTTTACGCCGCAACGGTAGTCATACGTTCAGAAACCGGCATCATCTCGATGGGTGGGCGTGGTTTGCGTGAGCCGATCACTCGCATGACCTGCACGGGCGACCAATCGCCGCCACGGGGAGTCTTCTCGCCTCGGGCGTTGAGCTCAGCGGCAATTTGCTGAAGGGTGCCCTTCCCTTCCCCTCGGATCTCCGCGATCACTGGCAGCAACTCGGCACGGGTGGCTGCAGCCTTCGCGCTCCGAACCTTGGCGCTCACTCTCCGGCCGCTTGCCGCGATCACTGCGAACTCCTCGGATGACACGCGGCGCCCTCCCAGCTTAGTCCCACGGGCTTTGGCGGCGGCGAGGGCGGCCTTGGTACGGCTGGAGATGGCCTCCGCCTCGTGCTGGGCAAAGACGGCCATCATGCGAATCATGGTTGGGTTCGCCTCCGGCATGTCCACGGCGAGGAAGTCCACCCCCGACTCCATGAGCCCGGTGATGAAGTGAATGTTGCGCGCCAGTCGGTCGAGCTTGGCGATGACGAGGGTGGCGCGGCGGCGCTTGCATAGGGCGAGGGCCTCAGCGAGGGTGGGCCGGTCATTGCGCTTGCCGCTCTCGATCTCGACTATCTCCCGAACGTGCGTCCACCTCCCGCCATTCAGGAACCCAGCCACGGCGGTCCTCTGCGCTTCCAGGCTCAAACCGCTTACGCCCGGGCAGACGGTCGAAACCCGCAGGTAGCTCACAAAGCTGTCATTTGCCATACTTTCACCTGTGTTGACGTCTGTGTCTACGTTGCTCGGACTTGAACTCCCGAGCGTGATACATCCTTGCCTGGCCGCCGGAGAGGGACTTCGAGATCGTCAGCACTGAAATAGTTTATGTCTGAATTGGGATCCTGCCTCTTCAGATCCGACGTCTCTCCCAAGCGGCGAAAGGCATGGTCAGAAACCTAATCAGCATGGTAGCTATGAGCAATCGACTTGAGTTCGCTGATCTGTTGGTACATGTTCTGTCGGGACTTTTGAATGTTGTGAAGCATCTGCTCGTCTGAGTTCTCGGCTGTGATTGTGTCCAAGATCTCGTCGAAGCTCCTAATGCTATCAAGAGTTTTTGCATACTGATCGCGGTAATCCTTGGGGCACGAGGACACATCCGTATCCAGAAGCACCTCGTAAAATTGCCCAAAGTCCTTCTGCAGTTCTTCTAAAGACGAAGGATTAGAGTTCATGCTGTCGAGAGCGCCCGAGATCGTCTTACCGACTTTTTGTATAGCGGCTCGGTTCTCAGTCTCTAGTCCATTTTGAAAATCGTTGACGGTTTTGTTGACGACTTCGCCGGTTTTTTCCCCATCGCATCCGCTGAGCAACACGCCCGCGAGAGATGAACCGATAACGATCGACAACAGAGCTAATTTACGAAGAGAGATCAGCATGGTACGTTCCTCTTTCTACAGCTTCGTGTGCTCGTTACAGAGCGAATGAGCGTTGCTGCTACCGGCCCCAGGAGAAAATGTCACGCCCCTCGGAAAATCTGAGATTTTCACCCTCGAGCTGAGAGCGGCCGCAGGCGCATGGGCTAAGAGTGATCGGGAAAGGATCTCTGAAGCTTGTGGAAGTGCAGAGCCCGCATCGAGAACAGTGAGTGATTGCCAAATAACACATAGATTCTCCTTAGGATCGGGTGGGAAGTAGGGTCCCGGCAGCGGTTTTCGCCGCCGGGATTGCCTAGGGAGCCTCTGCGCAGGCGGCCGATTTGACGATGTCGGTGTGTGACTTGAGTCGGCGGCCAAGTTTTTCTGCGGTTGGGCCGTGCTTTGCTTGTTCTGGCTGGGGTTTGTGCGGAGTCGAAGACTCATAGCCCGTCTCCCGGCGCTAGGCGGCGGTTCCCGCCAGGTGCTTGCGGTGGAGGTAGAGGTTGATGAGGGCGAAGTTGGCGCATAGCCGGTGATGGTTCTTGGCGATGCCTCTGTAGCGTACCTTGTCGAAGCCGAAGACGCGCTTCAGGATACGGAAGACGTGTTCTACTTTCGCTCTTACTTTTGATTTCGTCGTATTCTTCTTCTTTGCCGCTTCATCGACATAGTTCTTGAACCTGGTTCGCTTGCAGGTCATGTCCTGGGCCTTGGGCGCGGCCTGCCGGATGGCCTTGGTCTGGCCTTGATAGCCGCCGTCGCCCCACACCTTGCGCTCCTCCCCATGTAGCAGATCCGGCAGCATGTGTACGTCGGAGACGTTGGCCGCCGACGTTGCCACTGAGTGCACGTGACCTTCTTTTGCATCAACGCCGATGTGCGCCTTCAGTCCGAAGTACCACTGCTTGCCCTTACGAGTCTGACGCATCGCCGGATCACGCTCTTTCTTCTCGTTCTTGGTCGAAGAAGGCGCATGAATAATGGTCGCATCCACGATCGTGCCGGTCTCGATGCGGATGCCCCTGGCCGCCAGATGCAGGTTCACCGCGTCGAGCATGGCACCGCCAAGGTCATGCTTTTCGAGCAGGTGGCGGAAGCGCAGCACTGTCGTTTCATCCGGTGCCGGAGCCACGCCCAGGTCAACACCAGCGAACCGCCGCAGCGTGAAGGACTCATAAAACGCCTCTTCGACGCCGGGGTCGGACAAGTTGAACCACTGTTGCATAAAGTACGTCCGAAGCATGATCGCAAGCCCGACAGGACGACGGCCGTTGCCGGCCTTCGGGTAGTGCGGTTCGACCAGAGCCTGTAACTCGGGCCACGGAACAACCACTTCCATCTCATCCAAAAACAGCTCCCGCCGAGACTTCCGCCCATACTTCTCAAAGATCGACTGGGACGCAAACGTCTGCTGCTTCATCGCCATCCACCCCTAACCATCAGATTAATCCATCAGGCCGCGGACGCAGAACTTGTGCAGAGTTTCCCTAGGTTGGAGTGGAGTGGCTGTGGCTAGTGCTTGACGACGACGCTCCCTGTCCACGTGCCAGTGCCAAGAACACCGTTGGTATTCGTGGTGACGGTCATCGGTGCCGTGGGAGCGCTGCCGTTAGAAGGAGTGAAGGTGGTACCGCAATTGTCTGTAAACCAGCTCATAGTGTTCTCCTGTGTGCTTCGAATGCGGCATACTTGCGTATGCCAAGAACAGCGTAGGGTCCCGCATCCGTGCGGAGCTTAAGCCGTGGCTTAATTTTTTTAGTGGAAATCTTAAGAATCTTAAGGAGAATGCCGGTGCGCTTGAATCAGATCACGGAATACCGGTTCAAAGGCTATCGCTTCGAAGTCTGGAAGAACGCGCCTCGGGGTGTGCGGGGTCGTCTCAAGCTCTATCGCGGAGCATCCCCGGTGGAGCTGCAGCAAAAGGCTCTCGTGGTTCTCGAAAGGCTCATCGCTTCAAGTAAGGTCGTGTGTCACGAGAGCAGATCTGGCATGACGTATGGGGTCCCGAGGCCCCAGGCGCAAGCAGCAACATAAGTATCGACACCCAAATCAGTGCATTGCGCAGCGCTTTTAGCGCTCAGGACCCAAAGCATTCCGAATTTATCCAGACAGATCGCAATCGGGGCTTTTGCTTTATGGTCGATGTCACGTCACACACGCGGGATGAACTAACGAGCAAAGGAACTGTGGGAGAACGTGCCAGCGAGGTTGAGCTACAGGATGCATTCGACGAATTTTTTGGTATACGGTCCGACGACGACCCACCCGGAGTCATCATCCTTCAGTCGGACCTTCTCGACGCGAAGCATACGCAATCGGACAGCCGCTTTTTTAAGGCCCGGAACGTCATCGATAGCTGCGATCTGCAGGGAGCTTTTTTCTTACAAAAAGCTTTTAAATGGAGACCTGTTCCGCGCCTGGTTGTGAGCGACCATAACACTCAAAATGGCCTGGACGAAACGGTCCCGTTTAAGATCGCGATGGGGCTTGGGTTTACCGATGAAACGTCCCGTGTGATGGAAAGCAGGGACTATGGCTCTTGGATGTCGATCAGCCGGGAAGGTGGTGACGCGCTCTCCCTTCATGAGAAGTTAAAGCCGTCTCTCAACAAATCACGGTTTCGTACCGAAACCGATCCTGATCCGGAGAAGCCAGGGTTCGTTCGCGTCCTTCCGTCGGACTGGGACGCCAAATACATCAAAGCCTGGGAACGCATGCTGCCGCCGAAGAATGGACCCCGAGTAAGCGACTATGCCGTACTGCTACGACACACATACAACCGACAAATTCTATTTGTGGTGGCGGGCTTCACAGAGCGCGGCACGTCCATTGGTGCTGCACACCTTGCAGCGAATTGGTCAAAGCTATGGGAACAATATGTCCAAGGAAACGCTTACAAGCGCGGTCTTGGCGATTTTCTGGTTCTGATCGCAGGGCCTTCCGATGTGAATTGCTTAGGGAGCCTCTGCGCAGGCGGCCGATTTGACGATGTCGGTGTGTGACTTGAGTCGGCGGCCAAGTTTTTCTGCGGTTGGGCCGTGCTTTGCTTGTTCTGGCTGGGGTTTGTGCGGAGTCGAAGACTCATAGCCCGTCTCCCGGCGCTAGGCGGCGGTTCCCGCCAGGTGCTTGCGGTGGAGGTAGAGGTTGATGAGGGCGAAGTTGGCGCATAGCCGGTGATGGTTCTTGGCGATGCCTCTGTAGCGTACCTTGTCGAAGCCGAAGACGCGCTTCAGGATACGGAAGACGTGTTCTACTTTCGCTCTTACTTTTGATTTCGTCGTATTCTTCTTCTTTGCCGCTTCATCGACATAGTTCTTGAACCTGGTTCGCTTGCAGGTCATGTCCTGGGCCTTGGGCGCGGCCTGCCGGATGGCCTTGGTCTGGCCTTGATAGCCGCCGTCGCCCCACACCTTGCGCTCCTCCCCATGTAGCAGATCCGGCAGCATGTGTACGTCGGAGACGTTGGCCGCCGACGTTGCCACTGAGTGCACGTGACCTTCTTTTGCATCAACGCCGATGTGCGCCTTCAGTCCGAAGTACCACTGCTTGCCCTTACGAGTCTGACGCATCGCCGGATCACGCTCTTTCTTCTCGTTCTTGGTCGAAGAAGGCGCATGAATAATGGTCGCATCCACGATCGTGCCGGTCTCGATGCGGATGCCCCTGGCCGCCAGATGCAGGTTCACCGCGTCGAGCATGGCACCGCCAAGGTCATGCTTTTCGAGCAGGTGGCGGAAGCGCAGCACTGTCGTTTCATCCGGTGCCGGAGCCACGCCCAGGTCAACACCAGCGAACCGCCGCAGCGTGAAGGACTCATAAAACGCCTACTTCGACGCCGGGGTCGGACAAGTTGAACCACTGTTGCATAAAGTACGTCCGAAGCATGATCGCAAGCCCGACAGGACGACGGCCGTTGCCGGCCTTCGGGTAGTGCGGTTCGACCAGAGCCTGTAACTCGGGCCACGGAACAACCACTTCCATCTCATCCAAAAACAGCTCCCGCCGAGACTTCCGCCCATACTTCTCAAAGATCGACTGGGACGCAAACGTCTGCTGCTTCATCGCCATCCACCCCTAACCATCAGATTAATCCATCAGGCCGCGGACGCAGAACTTGTGCAGAGTTTCCTTAGACTCCTGGTCCGAAGAGTATGCAATCACCCCAGAAACACTGAAGAAAGCGAAGATCGACTGCGAATGGTTCAGACGGGTTGGGGGCGCACGTCCCTCTCCGCGGGTGCCCTCTCGACAAGCTAAAAAGCCGACAAGGCAGCGGGATCATCCCTTGGACTGAGCGTAAGTGGGCCGTAATTGCCGAAACCCGACTTCACGGGAATCACATCATCTTGTAGATTTAGACCACCCTTTCAGCGTGGCTACCAAGATTTTCGTAAGCTTCTACCACGCGCCGTCCGCTCTCCCGGATTCGAGCGGACAAGGAAGCGTCCGACACTTAATCCTCTGCGACAAACTTGAAGAAGGGTTTAGGCTTGGCACTTGTTCCATCTGCCGCTCGCGTACACCTGCTTAAGGCGTTGCCTGAATCTGGGCGGAGAGGACTCCATAATTGCTCATGTTGTTTTCTCCTGGATCCCTGGAAACCCAGCTCCCGTAAAATTCAGTGACAACCTTATCCCCTGCCCATCGCCCCAACTTCCCACCGGTCGGAATTCTAGAAAAATATCGTCTTCGCAGGTTTCCCGGATGCATCAGGCGGCTCTGGTACCCCGATACCGTACACAAATCCGCATGCGCTGTATGCTTGCTTAACACGATGGGTTACGAGTGAAACTCCCGAGGGATGAAAGCTAAGGTCGTCATCCTCTCTCGGATCACACCTCCAGCCTAAAATGGCTGGCATGCACATTCATTGGAATCCCACGACCCTTCTGGCGATCTACGCGGCCATCCTGTCGACCATCACTTTCGGTTGAAGCCTGTTCCGAGATCTCAGAGACCGCGGCAATCTGAAGATCTCCGCAGCGGTGCGAATAATTGTTATCGGGACGGTTGGGACAACGTTTTCGGTGAAACACGACTTTCCGGTCGAAGGTGCAAGCGAGCAACTCTTCATTGTGATGACCGTTGCCAATGTCGGACGGCGCCCTATGCGCTGGGAAGGCTGGGGAGGGTTATACAAGAAGGTCCATCGTGAACCCTCCCTGGGGCAACCTCATTCCCGTAAAGACTATCTGTACATCTGACGAGCGGTCACCAGCTTGTCTGCCAAGAGAGAGCATCATGACATGGCCCCGTGGAAGCGGGGCCGATTTTTCGCGGCCCGTTACGTATGGTCACTGGAGGGATTTCTCGATGGCAAGCCTAAAAGATTTCGTCATCCGCAAAGGGCCCATGCCTGAGGCCATCTGCTCAAAATGCTGTCAGATCGTCCGACCATCCCCAGAGGTCACACTTGAGGAAGCTCAAGCTCAACATCAGTGTGGTTAATCTTCCTTAAATACCGTAAGCCGCTGATCGCTGCCGGTGTCCCACTCTCTATCACCCGCCGCCACGCGCTTCAATCTCGCTGTCCTTGACGCGGCTGATGGCGGGTGATCTCCCGTACAGACGCGTCTGACTTTGAATGCTACGGTGACATATCGGTGATACGGTTGCCGCCTCGGAAAGAGGGATGAACAATGGCGATCACCAGCCAGCCTATCGCATTCGTCGTGGACGATGAACGAAACATTGCAGACACGCTCGCAATTATCTTGGGCAAGAACGGCTTTGTTGCAACGCCCTTTTACAACCCTCTGCTTGCCCTAAGTGCGGCTGCGCTAGGCCCGCCTGACCTTTTGATTTCCGATGTGATGATGCCTGAGCTTTCAGGGGTCGACCTGGTGATCAGGATCAGGGCGCTATGCCCCAATTGCCGAGTTCTGCTGTTCTCCGGGCAAGCGGATACCACAGACTTCCGCCTTTTGGCGCGAAGTGCGGGTGGTATGTCGATATTGGCTAAGCCGCTTCACCCCGAACGTCTCTTGAAGGAAGTCTGGAAGCAGAATCCAGCGTGGGAAGCAGGTTCCGCAAGGATGGGTTGAGAGTATCTCCGATTCGGCAGTCGGACCTATCGACGACCGCCGAATCTTAGTTCTGTAAGTTCACATGCATAGCGAAGATCAATGCAACGGTTGTAGGGCTGTGGAACCTACTAAGCGCCGCCGCGCTTGCTCCCGCCCCTCTACATCGCGAGTCCGCATGGCGCGTCCCTTCTCGCGTCGTGCCTCCACTAGGTCGCGGGTGAGCTCCGCCCGCCGTTCCTCTGGCAGGCCTGGGTTCGTGCAGCGCCACAGCCTGCCCCGCACCACGAAATATCGTCCGTCTGGCGTGACGGGGTAGATCATGCGCTGGTTGGCTTACTGCATGCAGTTCGGAAACAGCTAAGCTGGATGGCGTTCTACTAAGCCGCTCTCATCTCTGCGAAGGCTTCCTGAATGGCTGCTTTGCACTCCACGGGCGATGAGCAGGTCTTCAAACTGTCTCTGGCGTGGGATGTACAGGCTGAACCACGAGACGCACCCCAAGAGCGGCGCACACACGGCTCACGGTATCGAATCGGGGAGCGCTGTCTGGACGCAGGGCTTTGTACAAAGCCTCCCGCGTGATCCCGGCTCTCTTGGCAATCTCGGTCATGCCCCGAGCACGGGCAATGTCCCCCAGCGCCGATGCCAGCAAGGATGCATCGTTCGCCTCCAAGATGTCGGTCAGGTAGGCGGCGATGGAGGTTTCACTGTCGAGATAATGGGCTGCGTCGAACTCGGGTAGATCGGCCACCTTGATGCGTTTACTCATGATCGTTTCCTCCGTTCAATCGAGCAAGGCGGCCAGAGCTTTGGCGCGCCTGATGTCTTTCTTCTGGGTGCGTTTCGATCCACCGACCAGCAGCACAATGATCTGCGTACCGCGCTGAGTGAAATACAACCGCCATCCCGCGCCCAGGTGAATGCGCAACTCGGAGACACCATCGCCCACCGGCTGAACATCTCCCATCAAACCGAGTTAAAGGCGTTTGATCCTGGCGACGAGGACACCGCGTACCGTCTGATCCTTCAGCTCGTCGATCCAGGCGGTAAATTCGGGCAGTGGCCGGATCGAGAACATACGCCGAGTGTATTCGAACGATTACATAATTTCAATGTTCTGAGACGATGAACCTTCGTCCAGCTCTTCATAAGACGCTTCTTCAAAAGCTTTCTCTTCCATTGCGATTTATCTTGTCATAACATACATACATTGCAAGAAGGGAGAGCAATGATGTCCATCACCACCGTTTCATCGCGGGATTTCGCACGTGATCTGGCGCAGGCTAAGCGCGCAACGACCGCCGGGCCGGTGTTCGTCACGGATCGAGGCAAGCCGACGTTCGCCTTGCTGAAGATCGAGGATTACTACAAACTTGCCGGCGAAAAGCCGCGAAGCCTGCTCGACATCATGGATTCGCTACCCGGCGGCCAGTTCGAGTTCGACCCGCCAAAGTTGGACAACATGGGCTTCAAACCGGCGGAACTGGAATAGTGTTTTTACTTGATACCAATGTAATTTCGGAGCTGCGGGTGGGCAAGGCGAATCCATCTGCCGCCGTACGCCGCTGGGCGGCTAGTATCCCTGGCAATCAGCTCTATCTTTCATCCGTCAGTATTCTCGAACTGGAGACGGGTGTTCTGCTGATGGAGCGGAAGGACACTCAACAAGGCCAGATGCTGCGCTGCTGGCTTCAGGGCGTGCTGAAGGAGTTTTCCTCACAGGTACTGCCCTTCGGGAGCACCACGGCGGTTCTGTGCGCCGCAATGCATGTCCCTGACCGCCGACCAGACCGGGATGCCATGATCGCAGCTGCAGCCAAGGAACATGGCTTCACGATCGCAACTCGCAATACTGCTGATTTCGATAACTGCGGGGTTCAGCTGCTCAATCCGTGGTTGTAGCCAGCTTTACCGTGTAGGTCAGCCACGCGTATAGGTCGAGGGCCAGCGGCGAACGCTTGAGTGCTCGCAGCGCCCGCATGTCTACTGGCACCGGCGAGGCCGTCACCATCTTGAAGAAGTCTTCGCCTAGCTCTTTCAGGCTCGGGGTGACATCCGCCACGCAGTCGGCACCCATGGCGCTTCCCTTTCGCGACATGCGTCCATCAGTTCGCAGGTGAGCTGCGCCCGGCGCTCCGAGGCAAGCCTAGGTTTGTGCAACGTCACAGGCTTTCTCATCCCGAAATAGCGTTCGTCCGGTGTGACTGAGTAGATAGCTGACTTTCAACCCCTCGCCGGTCCTTGGCTTCGTTTCGTGGCATCGAGTCCATTGAATAAGCGAATACTTGACCGGCACCCCGCGCATCCTAAAAGCATGCCGACGCCGAAAATCGTTGCTCCCTCATCAAGCCGGTTTTCTCCTATGTTTTTCTACGTTCTGCTGGGCGTAATAGTCATCCTAATTGCCGCTTTCTTCACCATGCACCCCTCCCCAATTGGCAAGAACAACAAACAAATTATCAATTCGCGACAGCATTAGGCACTGTCAGCATCTCAGGTCCGCTATTCCGAACACTGCCCAGCATGGGATTGACCGGGCGGTATGTATATCCTCCCGGCGTGCCCGCCCTACGTAATCTTTAGGCCAAGGTCAAAGAGATCGCCGGAGATGAAGCAGACGTGATCACAGTTGAAAGCACGCATCAAATCGACTTGATGGGCGCAACCTGGGCACTTTCGCTTGAGGAGCCAAGCCGAGAGCTTCCGGGCATCGATGACGCTGAAATCATCTGGAGACTCTACGAACATGCGGTCGGTGAAGATTGCGAAGTTGAAGCCGTCCAATGGGTAGCCCATTAGCGCAGAAAACTCGAAGGCGCTCGTATCCATGCCGCGACCCTATACGCCCCAGGGTACAGGCCGCAACCAACCACAGGTTGACTCCCTTTAAGCGCACGAGGATCAAACCCGACGTCATTTTATATAACTACATCTTTGGTAAGCGGGCAGACGTAGCATGTCACCGTCCCGAGTACGGGAGCGAGTTTGTCGATGGGCAGAGTCGTCACCGTTAGCAGGGCATTGTGAACTCCACAGACAGCGGGGCTTACGTCTTTCTGCCTGAAACAGGGTTGGAGGTCCGGGCTCAAGTGCTATACCGCCACGAACGCCAACGGATCAAAGCCTAGGGACAGCAAAACGAGGTCCGAGACCCGAACAGGGGTGGTCTCGGTTCGTTCGGAGCTGGACGGGGGGTAGACGGACGGCACGTCCTTTATTAGCTGGTCGAGCCTCAGAAATCGCTTGCCTCGGACGAAGACCGGCGTCTCGCCCCGACGAACCGCAGCGGCCACGACATGGAAGCCCACCGCCGCTTTCCGGTAGCCGAACCTGACGCTGTATTGATCCTCTGTCATGCAAGCGACTATACCAGCGCAAAGCCAATGAGTCAGCACTTACGACCCGTTCTAAACCACTTGCGAAATGTGAGATAGTATGGCCCCACACCGGCCAAACACAATCTTGCACTGAAGGGTCTTATGGAGTCTTTCGTATACCTTCTCGTTCCTACCTGCCTTTATGTCGCCTGGCGCATCATCGTGGCGCAAAGAAAAATTGAGCCCGAGGATATTTCCGGCCTACCAGGCACAGGCCCGATCCGGCTAGGCAACGGCCTCCATGCTTACAGATCAAAGGCGAAGTCAGTGGTGAAGAGCGCTCCTGGGAGAGTCGCCGTCATGCCTCCCTCCGATTGGAAGAAAGTCGAAGAGCACCGTTACCCTCAGAGAAAAGCGAGCTAGTCACCCATCTAGGCAAACTCTGGAGGAAAGAAACACTCTCCCCACTCTTCCTTGACATAGGGCATGAGTCCGACCTCTTGAAGTAGATGAACGGTACGCTCGGACGGCCAAAAAAAGACATATCTGCAATCGCGAAGCCTCGTGCTGTCGAAGGATATTTCTCCGCCTTCATAGCCAAGAACGCACCCAATGAGGGTGCATCCTATGAACCTAGTCCCATCAATCATGAGGTGCTCACCAACTATTGTCCGGCCTTCGATTGTAGTCACGGAGTTCTCCTGAACGAGCAGCAAAGGATGCTTTCACGTCGCTGTGTGTTGCCCAGAAGCTGAAGGGAGGCTCCTAATTAGCGGCAGTAGCCCACCAGTGCGTGTCCGTAAGCGGAATAATCTTGCACTTCATCGACTCGGCCCCGGCTATGTCATGCCTCATTGCAGTCTCCGCAGGTGTTCATGTGTTCCACGAACGCCCGCCACATCGGGTTTCTCTTGAGGAGTGGGTGGTCGGGCCGCTCGAACCCCATTGAGAGGGCTAGCTCGTATGCACCCGGGCTAGACTCGGCGAGGCGGCTTAGGAGGCCCATACCGACGTGGCAAGCGGGGTAGTCTTCGGAGCTCCACTGCGAAAGGAACGCTCGATCTTTGTCACGGTCACTAGCCTGCGCCCGATTCCGCTCCTCGACTTCGATTGGCACCACCTGCCACTCTTTCTATATGCCCATCCATCTTTAAATTCTAGGCCGTTTAGCGTCCGTTTTCCCGCCTCCGAATCGGCGGTCTGTTTAGAAGGTGTTCATGGCATCCTGACGCTGCCGAAGTGTTCATCTTTTGTAGCAAAAGTGTTCATGGGGCGGTTTTTAGGCGTTTCGGCCCCTAGGATTTTAGGGGTGCCTATTAGACACTCAAGGCTAAAAAGACACTCTACAAGTTGCTCATAAACAAACACTTAGACTCAACAATCAGGCTGGGAGGCACTCTCCCTTCATGTTCCACTACGCTGAATCGCTGTGAAAGGTCACGTTTTCTCAGTGCGAATTGTGCAAGCGCTGTGAAATCTCTGTGCAATGGATCTGGGTGTAAAAAGCCGTGCAATCGGCGGCTTTTTTAGCGTGCCAGCTTGGCACACTCAGCGTGTTTATGACACGGTCCAAGCTTCACAAAACAATGCGATTAGGTATTGATTTGCGATCAAGTGTGCCAAGTTCTTTATGTTCCACTACGTCGTCTAAGCGCATCTCACGCGGGGAATACCAGTGAGTTGCAGGAGGGATCGATCATGCAGGAACAGTTGGAGTCGACACCAGAAGAAACCGGCATTGAAGGGAATGAGCTAAGGAATGAAAATTATGACCATGGATTTCAAGCTGCTCTGGACGGTGAGCCATACGATCCCGAAACCCAGACTGAGGCATGGCAAAAGGGCTGGGCCGATGCGAATGAGTAGCCGATGAACTACACACAAGACACTTACGAGCTGGAGATCACGCCAACCATTCTCCCCGTGCGGATACCTTACTTGGGATACATCAGCTACAGCATCCAGGGCAGCGACCCCGCCAACACCGGCAAGTCCTTCCTTGAAAACACCGGCAACTTCACCGAGGTGTTCAGCCGAATTATGCCCCGCCCAGAAGTCATCGGCCTTCTCGATCAGCTCAAGCAGGGCCGTGCCGTTCATCTCCAAGCCGTCACCTTCGCTCAGCTCGTCAGGCTTCAATTCAACTTCCGCGCCTTGGATCCTGACTATATGGCCGCCGCGCAACCCCGTGGTTGGTGACAAGCCGGTAGACTTCCCTCACATGCCTACTGACGAAATTGAGGTTGACGCAAACGGTGAGATTCTCGTCTCTTCGATAACTGGCTACTCCGTGGCCAAGACTCTCGCCGGCCAAGTGTTCTTCCGCGTCCAGTATCTAAACCCCGACCTGCGAACGATGTCTGCTACGCAGCTCATACTGGAACCGAAGGATGCTGCCGAACTCGGTCGAATGCTCCAGCTCTATGCTGAGCCTTTTGTTCAGTCCCCGCACGGAACCATCCAGTAGCCAATCTCCGGCAGCTAAAGCCTTCAAGTTGCGCTTCAAGGGTGCCATGAGTGCACCAACCGTGCTGCTAGCAGGGTGAGAAACGGGATAGGCAGCGCATCCTCTCGCGCGATTAAGGGCCAGATTGACAACTAGAACTTGAGTGAACTGAAGCTTTGCGACTACGCAAACCTCTTCTGAGCGGAATTCAGCCGCTCCTACGAACGATGAGCAAAACTTTGCTGTATCGCCACTACACCGTATGCCGCGACATTGAACTTGCGGCTCGCCTCGACCGCCAACACAACCCGCAGACCCGCGAACGCCTTACCAGGAAGTTGGAGAACCTCCTGATCGACGAAGCCATCCTCTGGCCCGGCTGGCATAACTGAGAGGCCACGGGCTTGCATCACCCGTCGCCCTTTCGCTTGCACGTCATAACTGCCTACGCCGGCAACCGCTTTAGAGGGTAGACGCCGGCCGCTTCCATCTTCCGCAGCTCGTAACCGTTTCAGGCCACCCACGCCCACGCTCGATTAAGGCCGCAAGCTGGACCTCGATTAGGTTCAACGCGACAGAAGACACGCCCCGCCCATTAGGTTGCGCTCAAGGATGTCTCACAAAATGCATGCTAACCAATTCTTAGTCAGAGAAAACGCAGGCCGGCTACGCCATGTCGCAACTAATTTAGTGAGTTTGAGATGCGCTTCAAAGTTTCACAAAAGTCTTTTTGCATGACAAAAAGAGATGTTCCTGTACTATATGGGGCAACGCAGAAGGATGTGCGACATGAGACAAGAATCCCCCTCGTTTGTCCGCCGCGACTATGCAGACGGATCATGGCATTTCATCTGTATGGTCTGTTACCGAACTGTGCACAACGCTCAGACCGAGGACGAGTTAGAAGCCGCGCACCACTGCAAAGGACCACTTCAAGATCCAAACGCCCGCTAAACACGGTATCGTTCAAAGAACGACCTGCAAGCTTCAGTTGCACTTACGTGCTTCCTTCCCAAACATGCTTCAAGCCGTCGGCCCTGGCCGCAGACTACTTGCAACCTGTTGGATCGCTGGAATTTGAGTTTCAGTATTGCAGTTCCAGGATCAACCAACACCGTAATCTGATTGATGGATGAGACAATCCAATCTGCCTGGCGGAGCCCGTCCGGTAGATGCGAAGAAACTACGGCCAGAACTTGGCATCCGGCCGCCATACCTGCCCGAACTCCTGCTGGCGCATCCTCGATCACCAAGCAATCTTCGGGATGACGCGTGAGGATCGCTGCACAGCGAGGTACCCTTCTGGGTGTGGCTTCCCCTTGGCGATCGTATCGCCTCCGACTGTGCGCCTGGGTTCCTTTATTCCAACCGCGGTCAGTCGGCTGTGCATCATCGTCTCAGACGCGGACGTGACAATGGTCCATTGATGAGGTGGAATGGAAGCTAGTAGTTCAACCACGCCGGCATATGCAATAACGTTGGATTGTTCCTCGGCCGCAAACATATCGAGCTGCGCAAGGTGAGTGGCGATCTCATGCTCGGTTAGGTTCGGTAGGTATTCCCGGATGGTGTCAGCAGCGCGGCGCCCATGAGTTCGGCGCAGGTCAAAGGTCTCGCTCAACCCGAGCTGTTCTGCCCACCGTACCCAACATCTCTTATCGCCATGAGTGGACCTTACGAGTACACCGTCCATGTCAAAGAGTAGGCCTGAGACAGCAATCTCAATCGGGATAGTGAGAGCACTCTCGATCGAAATCCTACGAACGGGCGTAAAGAGAGACTATCAGCCCTATATGTTTTCCTGCTCGTGCTGCTCGTTGGTCCAGAGTCTCGCCTGCTTCGCTTCGACACCTCCCTGCGCATCCAGCCTAGTCCCAATCCCGAACCACGAAGATCCTCGTGCCGCATCCATCATCTAGGTGTTACGCTGTTCCCAACTTCAACCCACCCCTCAAGGAGAAGCACCACTTGGCGACCCTTGCAAAGCCCGCATTCCGCCTCCGCAGCGACGACTTCTTCTTTCCCGCCATGGCGCTCCTCATCCTCGCCGTCGTCGTCTATGGCTTTGCCCAAAGCTACTTCCTCGCCGGCATGGTTCGCGCCAAACTCCCCAACACCCTCGTCCACATTCACGGAGCCCTCTTCGTCTCCTGGATCTTCCTCCTCATCCTCCAGAATGCCCTCGTCGCCCTCCGCAAAGTCCGATGGCACATCACCGTCGGCATCCTCGGAGTCATCCTGCCGCCCCTCATGATCGTCGCAGGCTTCCTCACCATGCTCGACTCCATCCGTCGCGTCGGCACCCCCATCCCCCCCACCATCCTCCTCGTCGGCGACACCCAACCCCTAATCCTGTTTGCCGTTCTCATCACTTGGGGTCTGCTCGACCGCCGCAAACCAGCCTCCCACAAACGCCTCATGCTGATGAGCACACTCGCCATCATTGCCCCCGCCATCGATCGCTGGCCCATCCTCCATCACTACATTCCCGCTACCTTTGCCGTATTCCTCTCCCTCCCCCTCCTCCTCCTTCTCTACGACGCCTTCACCCTCAAACGTATTCACCGCTCCACCTGGGTCCCCTACGCACTCATGGTCGTCTTCAGCCTCACCCTCATCCCCCTCGCCCAGACCCCGCTCGCCCAACGCGCCGTAGCCTGGGTGCTCAAAGGCTAGCTACACCCCGACGAGATCCCACTACTTCATCAAAGTCTGCAATGGGGAACCGGACTCCGGGGCGTTCGATTCGGCGATGCTGACGGAGTCAACAGCGACTGCAACGCTATCCAAGCTTCTTCAGCGTGACTGAAGAGAGGGAAAGGCCTTAGGCCTACTCTTCAGTCACTCGCTCGAAGAGCATGAGGCAGTCGAAAGTGGTGGCGTTCAGCGTAACCGTCAGGAAAGCCAAGCTATGATGTCGATCCGCTGTTCCCCAGTTCATGTATCAGGGTGCCAATCGGGTGAGTAAGGACGTCTGAGGCGATCGTGCCGACCGGAACACCCCGTTTGAAGAGCAGGTAAGCGGCAGCGGCTCCTGAGAGCACTGTGGTCCAAAGAATGATCTTTCGCATCATGTAACCCCTACGTTGAGGTGATCGTTGGATGCAGTCTTCAGCCATCAGTGGCCCGAAGGTGTGATGCACACGCTGATTCCGCCTGCCGATAGTGCTTCCACGGAGGAGCACCACCCATGTCCTTGTTGGTCATTACCGCTTATCTCGGGATGGTGCTTCTTCCCTGTTTGCTCGCCCGAACTCTTGAGTCAGAGACCTAAACACGGCCGGCTACCCATCCCACCCGCACCCTGAGGCACCAAGTACACCTGCGTTGAGTTTCGATCGATTGGTAGCCCTCTCATTCAGAGAGGGCCTTTTGTTGTAGGAGGCAGGCCGCCGGCCATCCTAGACTCCGCCACAACGGGCCTAGTCTGCTCGAGACGAGTAGCTCGTCCTGATCCAAAGCTATTTCATTGCGGCGAATTCACCCCGCTGAACCGTATTGAGCGAAAACTCACTACAGACGTGCTGAGCCTGCGCTTTCAGAAGCGTCGGCGCTTCATCGGAGGTGCGTACTACTTGGCAGCATTTAGAGCAGATGGACTCTTCCAGAGAGCCAAGACGTTTGATGAAGTCGCGCAGAACGGGCATTATGAATCTCCGACCTAAATTGTGTTCGGGAAGTGACTTGAAGATGAGCGTACGGGCAGCCGTGGCCTCGGTCTGTACTGTCTGCGACAAAGATCTATTTGGCGTTTTGATCCCCTCAACATTTCAAAGTGCCCGTCTTCCCTGCACCCTGTTGAGCGTCTCAGGATCATTATTCTGCACGTTCGGAATGTCCTACGCCCGAGATTGCGGGGCAGCGATCTTCTCAGTGTTTCGTGAGGGGCGTCGCACATTCCGTAGCTCGCCGAGGAGCGTCGTACTCGTCAACGATATCTATCTCGTCAGGGCCAAGCTATGCGCGCTTTATCAACGTCTCGGACTGGAGGAGGTCCACCTCCTTGGCGGAACAAGCGTCCAGCAGCGCGGCCCATAGGACCCTAGGTGAGGATTCGCAGAAATCAGATCAGAACCTCTGGGTAGAAACGCATCTCAACCCGTCTCAGATTTGATTGACTACCCTGAGCCATCGGCATCCCTGCCGTGCTTTCCTGCTCGTGCTAATCGTCGCCGAAGAGGCTCGCTTGCTTCGCGGCAACGCCTCCCCGGTCCAGATTCGCGAGCCGCGCCTCCCACTTCTCGACCAACTTCGACGCTTGCCGGCTGCGGGCGTTGGGCGTTGGGCGTTGGGCGCGTGCGAGCATCCGCTCTACGTGTTCTCTGCGGCGGTCAGGTGAGGTCTGAGTGGGCTTCAAGGGTCTCCCTGAAGTCTACGGTCCACCCCTACGGCTCGTACTGCTTCATGACGTCACTGGCCATCTTCTTTTTGTCTTTGCGGATGGAGTCGGTCAGCTTTTGGAAGCTCTCTGCGGTCCAGGTCTCGTGCAAGAGTATGCCCCGGAGCGCATTCAACAAGAGGACTCGGTTGGCGATCACTCCAGACCCAAACTGCTTATGCCTCCGAGGACGATCGACTGCCTTTACCGTATTTGATGACTGTAAAAGTTCGGCGAAACCAGGGTGTGTGTGTTCCACGACGGCGCAACTGCTCGCGGGATGGGTACCGACTTTATCCTTCAGGACATCGGCCAAGCCACAACGAACAGTCTTCTACGTAAGATGAATGATGCGGGATATGTCCGTACATCGGCTTATCAGTTCGTTAGGAGTGGGTTCATGCATTAGTAAGGACCTGATGCTAAACGAGTTGGCTGCACCGAACTAGCTTGCCATTGGAGTCCGACGCCTATGAAGAGAACGATTGAGCCACCAATCATTGAGGTCGTTGCCGACAGACCTAAGACGAAGCGAAACCCAACATTGGAGCGCAAAGTGGCAAAAGAACGCCTCGCCACGAGACTCGGAGATATTGCGGTCGCCAGACATGAGGGGTCGTTGGGCGACGAATACATCAAGCTAGCACAGGCGATGATTCTGTGCACACTCCCTTACAGCGAGACGAAGGAGACGCGGATAACGCGTCAAGCACGTTTAGGCGATGGTTCTATCTTGTCTGTCACGTTCTCCGCGTCAGCACCGGATGTTCCTCTTCCTTTTGGGGCAGATAGAAAGCTTCTTGCATGGCTTTTCGATAGGGCAATTCGTTCAGACTCGTCTTTCATTCCATGGACATCTGCCACCGAATACCAGAGAGAGACGGGTCTATCTATCGGAGGAAGTGGCAATCGCGATCTTAATAAACGGTTTATGCGCGTTGCGGGACTAGTGATCAACATTCAGAGGAAAGCAGACAGAACCAAACACGACATTACGTACCCAATCATCGAGCGATCCTTTTTGCCGGCGTCCATCACGGGACAACGGGCAAGTGATGAGGGTCAGTCAAGTCTCCCGGAGATGGGGGATCGCTTTGGCTTTCAACTTAACGCTGGTCTCTTTGAAGACATCAGAAGACACCACATCGTTCTTCCACGAAAGATCTGGCTTGAGCTCAGCGGCGCAACACAAGTTCAGGATTTGGTCTACTGGTTGATTTTTCGTTGCTACTCCGCCGCAAGTGAAAGTGTCATTCCTTGGGCCGCACTTAGTGAACAGTTCCCTCAGGACAAAAACCCGCGCCGCACCAGGGCCAACGCCCGTCAAGCCATAAGGATACTGACCACGTTGTGGCCTAGTGTCCAAATTAGAGAGGTTCCACAAGGGATTTGGGTTAATCACACTCCCGAGGCCATGCTCGAGGATGACGTCACGAAAGGACGAGTTCGAAAATTGGGAAAGTGACCAGGACGTACGCGGAGTGCCAATTGGCGTTCCGCGTACGCTTATCCACAGGGAGAAGCGTAGTTTTGTTTTTTTCATTGGCATTGCGAGTACAGGACCGCAGGCATTCCACGTACGGACAAATTGGCATTCCATGTACGCTAATTTGGCATTCCGTGGACAATTCATTGGCATTCCGCGTACTGCTTAATAAGGAAGCAAGAGATACAAGAGATCAGAAGATCAAACAAGAGGTTCATGAGTAGAGAGCAACGTTACTGGGAAAAACAAAAGGAACTTAAATCCTGTACGTGGAATGCCAAACAAGGATTCTCACACGTTGTCATCGAGACTTTGAAGCGTACGTGGAATGCCAATAAGGGATTGTGCGATCTTCGAATCCCAACGTTCTTTGTTCTTCTCCGAATTCCTGAGCAAAAAGGTTAACCATTTTGGCAGCGCTTTTATCTGAAGCGCGTTTTCCCTCGCTCCTGCTTTTAAACACTTTCCGCCTGGGCCACAGGCACTACTCGTGTTTACTTATGGTCTTCTGTACTCATATATCTACTGCTTCCTCATTAAGGTAAGGCGGAAGCCCACCTTTTAGACACGGAAGCTAACTTCCGGCTACTCGGAAACCCACTGGTGACTGAGGAAATCTTGAGAGTCTGTTGATATACACGGAAGCCCACGTCTGGTCAGTTATCGAGTTATGCCCAGCTCGCAGCTTGCGTTACGAGCGTGGCCAATAGCATCATTCTGGTGAGCTCAGGTTGTATACGCGGAAGCCCAATCCCACTCCCAAATAGATGCGTAAGGGGTACCATGAGCGAATAAAGCGGTTCAAGGTGTCAAAAACCGTAAAGGATGGTCTCCTGTGTATGTAGCAATCTAAACGGCTAGAATGCTAACCCATTCTCGCCACCCTGGAATGGCTAGCGGTGGGCTTTCGCGTATATAGCAATCCGCCCTCTAGATGTCTAGCAGGCTAGAGCTTTCGAATGCGGTTCTTAGCAGTGTCATCGTGAAGCATGCCGGCGCTGGCTCTTGCGACCCACAGACCCCTTAGGGAAACTCTGCACAAGTTTCGCGTCGGCGGCCTGATGGATTAATCCGATGGTTAGGGGTGGATGGCGATGAGGCAACAGACTTTTGCGTCGCAGTCGAGCTTTGAGAAGTATGGGCGGAAGTCTCGGCGGGGGTTGTTTCTGGATGAGATGGAAGTGGTTGTTCCATGGGTCGAGTTACAGGCTCTGGTCGAGCCACACGACCCGAAGGCCGGCAACGGCCGTCGTCCTGTCGGGCTTGGGATCATGCTGCGGACCTACTTCATGCAGCAGTGGTTCAACTTGTCCGACCCTGGCTTCGAGGAGGCGTTTCACGAGTCCTCCACGCTGCGGCGGTTCGCCGGCGTCGACCTGGGGCGTGGCTCCGGCACCGGATGAAACGACAGTGCTGCGCTTCCGCCACCTGCTCGAAAAGCATGACCTCGGCGGTGCCATGCTCGACGCGGTGAACCTGCATCTGGCGGCCAGGGGCATCCGCATCGAGACCGGCACGATCGTGGATGCGACCATTATTCATGCGCCTTCTTCGAACAAGAGCTGGAAGTGTAAGGCTGGTGTGGCTCTTCGCAGCGGCTTCCGCATCGGAAACCAGCGTCTCACTTCATAGATCGTCTACAAACGTTTTGCTGACGATAAATGAGAGACATCCCACGGGTGCTTGCTCTTACTGTTCAAAGCACTAGAGCGCTAACGTGCTGAGCGTTTAGCCTCGTTGATTAGCCACGTAGAGAGAAGTTCTTCTGCCAGGTCTGACATATCGCGTGGGTCGTCGTTGCTCTTGAGGACGTAATCGCATTCGGCATACGTCTTCTTGCGAACGTAAAAGGTTCTCCCCTGGTAGGCGTCATTCTTGCTCTTAGCTAGAGACTTCGCCTTTGACTTTGCAACTGACACCCGGCTTGTTGGAGCCGTGTCGTCTGTGCCAACCGGAGCCGCTTCAGGCTCCTCGGGTTGGGGGCGTTTACGTGGGGCAAGCAGGCCGTCGAACTGACTTCCGGTGGTCTTAGTTGCTGTTGCCATACGCTACGACTTCCTTTCCGGTAGAGACATACGCTTCCCAGGCGCGAGCCGCGCGTGGGTCATCTACAGCGGAGACGATTATGCCTGCCGCCGCTGCCTTCTCAAACGCCTTCAGTAAGGGAATGGTGGCGCTGAAGGTCGGGATCCCGGCCTTCTCCAACGCATTGCGCAGGTTGTTCGCTTCCGCCTGAGGTGGTGGTGGTGCTTTGGTGATGAGGACGCGATAGTTATCAGCCTTCATCTCTACCAGAGCCTCGATGGTCTGCCGAAGACCGTCGCTGTCCATCGTTGCAGGGACAGCAGGGATTATAAGGAGGTCGCACCCGTCTGCGAGAGCTTTGAGGTCCGCATCGCTCGGTCGCTGGCCCGTGTCGATCACCGTGTGCTCAAAGTCGCGGGCAAGTTTCACGGCTGAACGAACGTCGGCAATCCGGTACGGCAAGCCTTCGCCCCTAGTCGCCCATTCAGTTGCGTTGCGGGTACCATCTCCGTCGAGCAGCAAAGTGGGGCCTAGCGTCTGGAGGTAAGCGGCAATGTGTATCGCCGTTGTGGTCTTTCCGACCCCACCCTTAAAACTGGCAACTGCTACATGCATGGCGATCCTTTCAATGTGCTAGGCCGTTAGACGGTTAGAATATCAGCATACTAGATGTTTAGACTGTCAAATTTGAACATCTTGAAAGAGGGTGCGCCGGTATGATCGGCGCTTCCCTCTCCTTCCGTCGGTGTCCTGGCCTTCCAGGCAGTGGCCCGTGATGAGGTCCACTGCGCGTGAGGCGCTGGCCGCCGTTTGCACGATCAGACGATTGTCCTGCTTAGGCTGGCGATGATGCGATCGGTGACGATCTGGTAAACGCTAGGCCCGTCGTTGGGTGCTTGTTTCACGTTGATCTCCTGACATGATTGGTGAGGCTATGCGGTTGTGGCGTTGTTCCTGCGCTGCCGATACAATTACCGTAACGCGCTAACAATAGACTTCTAAATTGTTGGATTGCTAAGGCACTAGGTGTCTACGTTAACCTACTGTGACTCATAGCCCTTTCAACCGCTTGGCTGCGTTTGTGTTAGAGTACGCCTTGGACTTGACACACGTCGGAGTGGGAGACAGTTGCAAGAGCCGGATTGCCATTCGAAGGGCGGGCGTACTTTGCCTGGTCTGCATAAGCGCAGCGCGGAAGATAAAGGTGGCTCTTGCGCGCGCCGGCGGGAGCCCATTAGGGATGGGTCCTTGTTTCGGGTTCACTGTAGGCGCAGTACTAGGTTTGGGCCAATGCGGTGTCCCCCTGGGATGAGCAGTCTCTAAGACAGGGCCGCTTTCTCAGGCGCAGGCTGGGAGCCGGAAAGGGTGCAGATCTTCCCAAGGTTCATCCTGAGACGCTAGCGCCTTAGCATTTTGAAACGCTAAGTGGCTACGTACGCGAAAGCCAGCAACGATATTTAACAACAAACTTGAATTTGCGGAGTGATTGGCACTGGATTGGTCCGCGATGTGAAGAGGGAAGTTCCGGTATCTCGATTCTGCAATTGCTGTGGGGTGCATGCTTTGTCACTCCTGACTGGGTTCGTGCATCGTGGAGGGTTGGGGCTGTGTTCCCGTACTGCCTTGTGGAAAACTCCCTGTCGGCTGTTCGCAAATTCTTCCGCGATACACCAAGACCTGTTAGCGTGTTAGCAGTTTGAAGTGCTAAATGGCTGTCCACGCGCGGCAATTAGTAGGTACCGCGAATGGCGGAAGTTAGCGTATGCGGTCGCTATGTCCGTCCAGCAACAAACAGAAGATCGCGGAATACTTTCAGGCGAATCCGCAACCCGAGGAGTCCCGATACCGGATGTGGATTACAACGTTTGCGCCGGCCACCTCCAGCCAATCATCCAACAGAGCAGGGAATCAAACAAACGAGAGCTGGTGATTCCTCGCTGGGGTCTTGTCGCCTTCTACACCAAAGAGCTAAGCGATATTAAGGACCCTTCTACCATCAAAACTCGAGCCGAGTCGACCACCAAGGACCCTACCTACCTAGCGTGAACCTGTGAAAAAGCGTCGCAGCATCGTTCCCCGCAACGCATTTTTGGAATGGGTGCGGAACTGAAAGTCGTCACGATGATTGTCCCGCGTTGTCACGTGATCCGACCAGCGGTGCCATCGGCAGTACCTTAGAAGGTCAAGCGGAGCGATAACGCTCTGTCAAGAAGCCCTCAGGCAATGTAGCTGCAGCCGCAATGCCAGCGAACGAACCGCGACCAGAGTGCATCAGCTAAATAGCGGGAATGCACGATTCCTTCCATTTCCCCAGTGAAGTCAGTCTCGGCATCGCCTCCGAACGATTGGAGACCACATGTTTCGACGGCGGGGATGAATGCGTGAACGCGCATTTATTGTCAGTTCTCGCTAATGTTGCACCCGATAATTGCGGATATCTGGGTAGTAATTTAGGACCAGCCATTTGCTCGCTTGTAGCTTTGGCTGCAATGTGGGTTCTTCCGTACATTTGGTGAAGCTTGTTCATGTGCCAGCGGTGACGGCGTAGCGCCTCTTTTCAAGCTCTCTGCAGCACTCGGAGCCTGAGCAGATCGAAGCTTGCTCGGCCATACATTTGCCGCTTGATGAGCTTGAGCCGACGGACTTGCCCTTCTACTGGGCCGTTGCTTCAGGGCAGATGCAAGGCAGCTTCGACCGCTTCCCGATCGCGTGTTGAGTGCGGAGGCGAAGCGGCTTAGAGCGGTGTGCCGGGCAGCTTCAAGCCACTCGGACCAGGCAGCAAGATCGCGGCTGCGAACGATACGAAAGAACTCCTTGCCAAGGTGTGCAAGCTTGCTGATCTCGGGAGAAGCGCGATAAAGCTCGTCCAAATATGGCTTTGCTGAAGCTGTTTCCTTCAGAATGTGCCACGCTGTATGTCTTGGCGAGCAATGAACCTGTGGCCTTTTTAGCTTTTCAACTTCATTTCTCTTGTCATTTCCTCGATGTTTCTGGAGCCAGTTCCAGACACTGCTGAGCTGGCCACGGTATCCCTGCTGTTGCAGTTCTCGCAAAGTTGGCTGACATTGCGGCAGCCCTGCAGCAGGCGTTGATCAAGATAGTCTGCGTAGGGGTCGACCGAGTGTGGGTAGCAAAGAGGCGTCCTCTCAGGGAACGTGCCAGCCTGTACCCATCGCTGCATGGTGCGCAGACTGATGTCAAGTTGGCGAGCGACGTCGGACTGATTCACGCCAACTTCTATGAGGTCCTTTACTTGTTGATAGAGACCATACCTACGCTCGCGGTTCTTCTGCTTCGTTGTCCTGGATGGCGAGGCTGAAACCTGCAGTGTTGTGACTGGTTCTGTCGAGTCAAAAGGCTGGGACTGGGCCGCTTGCGCCATGACACGGCGATGGGGTTCGAGAGTGCTTCTGAGTGCCTCACTCAGGTTGTTCAGGAGATGCCACCGATCCGCAATCTGGATCGCCTGTGGAGCCGCTTTCTGGGCTGCCTCGGCATAGGAGCTGGCACGATCACGGCTGATGATCCGCGTTCCCAGGTGTTTTCTGAGCCAGTCAGCTAGCGTCTCTGACGCCCGATCGGGAAGAAGGTCTACGACCTTGCCCGCTTCCAGATCGCAAGAATAGTCCCGTAGCGATGGCGCTTCTTCCATGCCCAGTCATCGATGCCGAGAACGCGAGGACTCGTCGCCATGTCTGGCTGAACCTGACGCCGTAGCTGTCGAAGCGCATCGTGGATTCACTCGCAAGTAAGCCGAGGCGCCCTGCAAGACGAGCGCCGGCCTGGCCGCCAAGAGCTAACGTGATCCAGTCTAAAGCTCGCCGCACACCGGGCAGTAAGCCATAGCGCGGCAGGCCTGTCATTCCATCTGGATCGCCCCGTCCTTCGGACGAAGACACACCAGCTTCACTTCAGAAAGACTCGGTTAGCAGATTGCCTGGATCATCAAGAGCCTCCACAGCTACCTCTTTCTTACCCTACCCACGCCTGCTGGAAAGAATCACCAAATGTACCGAAGAACCCAAATAAACTCAAAAGCTACATGCTCGCTCTTCCGCCCTTAGACACTTCAGATCCTCAAGACACCGATTCGATCTTGGATGCTGATGCCACTCTCCTGGCGTACGCCCTGAACGGCCTCACGTCAGCCGGCTCCGGCGTGCCTACCGACCGGGCTTCTCGCATTCTCTACCTTGGTGCGACTAAGGGTGGCGCCAGCCACATTCACGAAGGCTCTGGTCCAGCAGCACCGGGCGGAGCTGGTCGCGCAGGGCCTGGCCACCTCGACCCTCAACCGGCGCTTAGCTCGGATCCGGAAGCTCGCCCGCGAGGTGGCCGACAACGGCCTGCTTGAGCCGACTGTTGCGGTCGGAATCGAGCGCGTGCCCGGAGTGCAGCAACTGGGCGTGAGGGCAGGGAACTGGCTGACGAAAGATCAGGCAAATGATTTGCTGAACGCACCCGATCCTGAGGTGTTGGCTGGCAAGCGGGACCGGGCCATCCTGGCTCTACTTCTCGGTTGCGGTCTTACAAGAGCAGAGCTTAGGGTGACTCCACTCGGGAAATCCTTCGTTCACCTCTATCGATCGCCAGATGGCTATCGTTGGAGGTGCTGCTTATAATGTCACACCGTTTGTTTGAACTCCGCCCAGTAAGAACAAAGCTTATCTACAGCAGCTCCCGGTTCCATATAGGAGTTTATTTGGCCATCAAAGTAGAAGTGAAATTCTGGCGAGCATGTCATTCGCATTCGAATTGACTGGGTAGTTGAATCCCGCTACTGAGGGCCGCAATCAGACCCTCCGCTATGTCTTAAGCTGCTGAGGAGAGAAAGACTAAGCGCATTTACTACTTCGGGCATTCCTGCTACAAGCGTAACCATATACGGGGTCCGCTTGCCAAAGGCCAGTTCCACTGGTGTTTGTGGAAACTAGAACACCTGAATCCGGTTGCTTCAAGAAGCAACCGGATTTGGATTCTAAGTGCATGTTGTAAGATGAAGCTTCCTAGTTATTTACCAATCTGGATCAGAGCCATCTGATCATTCAAAGGTAAGGAAACCGTGCTGCCTGTTCCAGTAATGCTATTTGCGGCCCCAGTATTATCCATCTGTAGAATCTGCTTCACGCCCAGACCGCCGCTGATTGAAATGGTTACTTGCTGCGAAGCTACCGGTGTCGACGTATTCGTAGCTGGATTGTAGCTGCTCTGTTCCAGCCATAAAGCCAACCAGAAGGATCCGTCTCGTTTCTGAAGAAGCGTATGGCTGAGGCTTTCATCGGCTCCACTCACCACGTATGTCAGCTTGCTAGGCGTGAAAGTCGTTCCAGGATCGGACAAGAGAGAGATGAGGTTCTTCATCGCCGAATACGCAGGCTTAGGGGAGAGATCGGATCTCAGCAGACCATAGCCAGGAGACGAAACTTCATCTAAGAGCTCGTATATGTAGGTCCGCTTGATTCCATGATTGAAGGCGAGTGCAAAAGTTCGCGGTACATACGAGGCCTCGATGGACTCTGGCAAAGTATAGGGAGTGTTGGTCTGCGTATACGCCATGTATCCGGTCTCCGTAATCATAATAGGAGCGCTCGGTGCGTCGACGTGTGCTTGATCCATCCACCAGGCAAAGCTGCCGTAATTATTACCTTCAGCGTCGCCTCCACCCCAACCTGTAGAACCGGGATTCCGTCCGCCGAAGTAGATATGCATATTGTTATATGTCATCTTCGTGCCGAGCTGCCCTGCTTTTGCATAGCCGGCGTCCGTGGTAAACGATGGACCAAGAATTGGCAGATTCAGAGAACTGCCTACTGCCGACATGGTGTTCATGAAGGCGGCTACATTGTTGATCCCCGCAAGACCTCCGCCGCCGCAGTTTTGTCCTGCATCACACTCATTCGGTGCCTCGATACTCTCCATGTCCTGAACAATGTTTGCAAACGTCTGAACAACCAGGGGAGTCGTGCTGTTGTCGATAGAGAAAACATAGTCAGTCTTGATTCCGGCCTTCGCGAGTGCCTGATGTTCCGTATAGAAAGCAGAGCCAACTGGCCAGCTATAGAAACCATCCCTAATATGATGAACGCCAAGAGCTTCAAGACTGGTAAAGATTGTGGGCCACGCCGACCAGTACGGGGTATCTTGATACGTAATGTGAGTATTAATACCGATCGAGTCTACAAAAGCGTCAGCTTGAAAAGCTTGCTCTCCAGTAGATAGGTCGACCGTTGCTCCTGTTGTTGGAGCAGGTGGAGAGGTAGGTACACCGGTGTTGGTAGGGGGGATGACTCCAAGGTTCCAGAGTTGACCTGTGTCCGTTCCTCCACTACAGGTCCACTGCTGCAGCTGTGTCGCACTAGAAGAATTCACCGCAGCCAAGTCGATGCACTTTCCACTATTTACGGAGACGAGCTCATAGGATGTCCCGAAGGCAAACATCTGCCATAGTTGATTGGAATGATTCGCACCGAGGCACGGCCACTCAAGTAACGGAGCTCCGTCGGCCTGCGAGGCACCGGATACGTCCACACACGATCCGCTCACCGATGCGACCACCTGGTAGGCAGTCCCTGATGCCGTGCTAATCGGAGCCAGTGACCATGTCTGCGCGACGGTACCATTGCAAGACAAAGACTGAACGGCTGTACCATTCGTGGGGTTAGCACCTGAAAGGTCCACACACACAGAGCTATTCGACAAAGATTTGATCGTATAAGGACCAGATCCGAGGTTTTGAGCGAGTATGCCCTGAGATTGGGCTATGGCAGCAACAGACGAAAATGCTCCAATAACAAGACAAATAAGCGCAACTATTCGCTGAAGGGAAATCATTGAAGCAGCTCCTGACGGAAAAATGAGGTCCAGATTACAAAGTTCGCAGCTTCGTTTTGCTGCAGTGGTTGTACTTACTATCGACCGCTCCCCGGACAATGACCATAACCACTTAGGGTGGTTCATCACCTATCAGTGTTAGTTCGACGCAGCCCGTTATCTCGACAGTGAAACGTCCATCGCTGCCTAACTGACCGATATCCTGGGGGCGAACGATGCATCCTTGCTGGCATCAGCGCTGGGGGACATTGTCCGTGCTCGGGGCATGATTGAGATCGCCAAGACAGCTGGGATCACGCGGGAAGCCTTGTACAAAGCTCTGCGTCCGGACAGTGCTCCACGATTCGATACCGTGAGCCGGGTATGCGCCGCCCTTGGAGTGCGTCTCGTGGCCCAGCCTGTACATCCGACAACCGGCATAGTTTAAGCCTGGAGGCATCGCACAGTGGCAAGAGGGATTAAAGCTGAATCAGCTGTGCTGTCTTTGGATTAGTAATCCTCCGAGGGCTTTGGGGCTGGCTCGCGTATCTGGGTGCGATGTTTGTAGTCGGGGCGAGCGACTTTTCTCAAGAACTTTGGGCGATTAGATTTGCATTAGCAACGCCCTTGCCAGCCTGCATAGTGGCTTTGAGGTGGCATAAAGTTGCAGGTCTTTGGCTGATCTTAGCTGGATGCTATCTTCCCTACGGGATGGTGGTTCAGCGGACATACATGATTCAGGTAAAGCACTTTCCGAATCAATTCACTATTTTGCGAACGACAGAACAAAACCTCATTTTTGTATTGCCTCTTATTGGAATTCATCTATTTGCAGTGTTCACGGGTTTGCTGAAGTGGCCGCAGCTCATTCAATGGCCTGCAGACCGTAAGAGCCTCGCATTGGATACTTAGCTCATGGTGCATTTGTCTGTTAGTCCTGTTCATGACATCAGAACGGGTGAGTGCTGGTCCCGACCGATCTACGGTACGCCGATGTGGCCGCTCCCAGAGCAGGTCGGTTCATCAACACGGGACTGGCCTTATACGAATTGCTTGACTGATGCGAGTGCAGACCGTGGAAATGACGCGCAACAATCGCGCTTGGAAGTCGCAAAGGCGACTCCCACATTCCTCACGGCCTCGACGACGAGTACCTCTGCTTTACCGCACAACTCAAGATCATCGCGTCATGCAAAACCCATGAGAGTTGAGCGATCACGATCATCAAGGCAGCGGGCAACATTGCTTGGACAAACGTCTGGCGGAATGGATCCGGCTTGCGGAAGAGATGCCTGATGATCGTGGCGGCAATCAGGTGAACCAAGTACATAGCGTAGCTGATTGTTCCGAGGAACCTAAAGGCTCGGTTCGCGGAAGTCGGCAGACCCACCAGCCACTTCCGGAGCGAGGCTTGAGAAGCGAGCGTTACATTGGAAACCCTAAGGAAACTCTGCGCAGTCGGCTGATTTGACGTTATGAGTAAACGTCTTGAGTCGGCGGCCAGTTTGTTACGATGCTACCGTGCTGTATCTGGTTTTGGCTGAGTGTGCGCTGTGTTGAAGAGTCGTTGCCCGTTTTCGGGCGCTATGCGGCCAGCCCTGCCAGGTGCTTGCGGTGGAGGTAGAGGTTGATGAGGGCGAAGTTAGTGCATAGCCGGTGGTGGTTCTTGGCGATACCTCGGTAGCGCACCTTGTCGAAGCCGAACACGCGCTCAGGATACGGAAGACATGTTCTACTTTCGCTCTTACTTTTGATTTCGTCGTATTTTCTTCTTTGCAGCTTCATCGACATAGTTCTTGAACCTGGTTCGCTTGCAGGTCATGTCCTGGGCTTTGGGCGCGGCCTGCCGGATGGCCTTCGTCTGGCCTTGATAGCCGCCGTCGCCCCACACCTTGCGCTCCTCCCCATGTAGCAGATCGGGCAGCATAGGTACGTCCGAGACGTTGGCCGCCGACGTTGCTACCGAGTGCACGTGACCTTCTTTTGCATCAACGCCGATGTGCGCCTTCAGTCCGGAATACCACTGCTTGCCCTTACGAGTCTGACGCATCGCCGGATCACGCTCTTTCTTCTCGTTCTTCGTCGAAGAAGGCGCGTGGATGATGGTCGCATCGACGATGCGTACCGGTCTCGATGCGGATGCCCTTGGCTGCCAGATGCAGGTTCACCGCGTCGAGCATGGCACCGCCAAGGTCATGCTTTTCGAGCAGGTGACGGAAGCGCAGCACCGTCGTTTCATCTGGCGCCGGAGCCACGCCCAGGTCGACGCCGGCGAACCGCCGCAGCGTGGCGGACTCGTAAAACGCCTCCTCGACGCCAGGGTCGGACAAATTGAACCACTGCTGCATGAAGTAGGTCCGCAGCATGCTTCCAAGCCCGACAGGACGACGGCCGTTGCCGGCCTTCGGGTAGTGCGGTTCGACCAGAGCCTGTAACTCGACCCATGAAACGACCACTTCCATCTCATCCAGAAACAACTCCCGCCGAGACTTCCGCCCATACTTCTCAAAGCTCGACTGCGACGCAAAAGTCTGCTGGCTCATCGCCATCCACCCCTAACCATCAGATTAATCCATCAGGCCGCCGACGCAGAACTTGTGCAGAGTTCCCATAATGTGCCTCTGCTGAGTTTTCTTGCCAAATCATAAAGATTTACTTCGTTACGTTTTCACTCATGATCATCGTAGATTAGTAACGAACTGATCTATCAATGCTTCGATCCTTTAGTAACGCAGGCCGCTCGTGTGCCTGTACTATGCTCTGCACAATCTTCGTGAGCTCTCGCGTGTAAGCGGTGTTACTTAATCTTTTCTCATAGTCATCGCGAGCGCGAAGGGCTGTCCTGATATACCTGGGACGATCTCTAAAGAGAGCGGCTAGCCATACGGCATATTCCTTGGCTTCGGCCCCGGGCGGAAGAAGCAAACCCCAATCTCCATTGGAAACTACAGCAGAAACCCCTCCGACGTCGGATGCAGCAACAGGTAGAGCGTATGCAGCAGCTTCGTTGAAAACGATGCCTTGAGCCTCAGCTGTAGAAGGCATGAGAAAAAAATCACTCTCTGAGTAAAGGGTATCCAAAAGGGAGAGGTGTTCCACAGAATCTTTGCTGAGTAGCCCATGGACCTTAACGAAGCTTGGGAGATTTTGCGGGGAGCAACCAACTATATGCAAAGTGACATCTATGCCGAACGTTCTTAGTTCGCCAGCAATTTGTACGGCAAGTGGACCTCCTTTGCGTTCAAATTCGCGACCAACAAAGAGTAAACTGCATCGCTCGCCGCTCCTATTCCGCAGCGCTCTTTCGACATTCTCTCGCGCCGGATCTTCCCTAAAATTAGCTCCGAAAGGGAGGATATGAACACGTGCGGGATGGATATTGTAGTCGACGATGGCGCGGCCGGCAGCCCATTGTGAAGTCATGACTAAATGTAGATTTGGTTTCGAGAACGCGATCTGGTCCAATTTAAAGCCCGAAGCTACAATGTGCTTTGGCTGCATGGAACTGTGGAAGTAAGGATAGGTTTCAACTATCTGACCCCAAGTCGCGTCCAGCAGTACAATTATGGGCTTAGAGGTGCGCAGGTACGCGGAAAATGCTGCAGAGACCGTGATTATGGCATCTGCACTTGGATATTTCTGCAGTCTCCTGGTGCCAATCGCCGAAAACAGTTTGGTAAGAGCTAAGTGGCGGTCAGGATGGTAATGAAGCTTTTGTGTGAGTCTGTAAGAATGATAGAAGGCGGCAATGAGCAGTCTTCTCAGTCGAGGGGCAAGTCTTCCAATCACATGAACGTGGTTTCCTGCTTTCCGAAGGCCCCCGATTATGTAAAAGGCAGTTCCCGCCCAGAAGCGCTTATCCTCCGGATCGTTTACATCGTAAAAGACCAGATCTAGAGGGCCAGCGCTTTTGAGGAATGTTTCATTTAGTCCGTTGACAGATTGGGTGGGTCTCATTCTCTTCCCCGGCTTCCTCGCTGCCGTCGGAAGCGAACTCTCATCGATGGTGGCCTCCGAAAGCTGGATTAATCTTACCCCGCGAGAGTCAGGTGTGCCTATAGGAAATGCAGCGAGGAAATGAGCTTGGGACAATCCTAGACGTAAGGGGAGGTCTTTAGCAGCGGCATCAGGAATCGACAACATCGTCCATCGGGACTCGGGCCCAGTACAATAGGAGCAAGGGTATGCAGGTGCATCCTGCAAGCCTTCTTTTCTGTTCCAACTCCACTGCCTGATGAATCTTTTTCTCTCATCTTCTACAACTTCAGCGGCCCCTCAATAAGAGACTGTGGGCTGGCACTTCCGCCCAGATCATTCACTGTCTTCGACACTTCAAGCGAATGGAACTCCATGTCAAATCTCTTGTCTATAGGCGTCTTAATAGCGTCGTACAAACGTCCGGCTGATCTCTTGCGATGCCTTGATAGTCTAAAGTCCCAAAATTGCACTCCAGACGATGTAGTCGTGGTACTCAGGCACGATGATCTCGAAAGTCATCACGCTCTGGATTTTTATCAGAGTGCGAACTTACCTATACGTCGTGTAGCCGTGCACACTCCGGGTCTTGTGGCGGCACGTAACACAGGTATCGAGGCTTCGACAACTGATGTTGTTGCAATGATTGATGACGACACCGTTCCTCAACCGGAATGGTTGTGCAGAGTTGTCGCCGCTTTCGCTGAGAATCCGTCATTAGGTGGGCTTGGAGGTCGGGACCGTTGTTTTGTTGACGGAGCTTTTGACGATCGACAGCGCGAAACGGTCGGCAAATTGCAATGGTTCGGAAGGACCATTGGAAACCATCATTTGGGATTTGGCAGCATGCGAGAAGTAGATTTACTTAAAGGCGCAAACATGAGCTATCGAAGGAAAGCTCTAGAAGATTCGCGTTGCGATACAAGACTGAGAGGACTAGGGGCACAGTCGAGTGAGGACATCAGCCTATGCGTCTCGGTAAAGAAGAATGGGTGGAAATTGGCCTACGACCCGCTTGCGCTCGTGCACCATTACGCTGGCGAACGAAGTGAAGAGCGCCATTACAGTGGCGTTGGTAGAATCACCAACGTAACGCCCTTTCGTGATTTTAACTATAATGAGGTGGTGGGGCTCTGGGGTGCTTTGACACCACTAGGAAGACTTGCTTTTTTCGTTTGGTCATTACTCGTTGGAACGCGTGTCGCTCCAGGCTTACTTCAAGCTATTCGGTTTACCCCTACACTAAGAGGCAACGCGTGGCTCCGATTCGTGGTAGCTCAGCAAGGAAAAATGGGTGCGTTTCGTGACCTCACCTTTGCCTTGTTCTTGTCTAAATCGAAAGGTAATACTCATTCTTCCTAATAACTTGTTGGATTGTTGAATAGTCGGAGCGAGCGTCTTTCCTTTGGAGCGGAAAGCGCAACAATGTAACCCTTATCGGCAGCATCGCCAACCTCTTGATAACGCAGCGCTCGAGTCTAAACGTTATCTATACCTATATCAGGTGTACCGCTCTCGTTTTCCGCCGCTGCAACCAGTCCTATAGCCTCAGTTCGTTCTAGTTTGGCTACTAGCCAATACGGGGTGTCTCTTGCGGTGCATTCCCCGCAATCTTTCTACCTAGCTTTATGCCCGGTCTTTCGATCAACACATGAGTAATCATTGCTGTGACCGCCAGCATCGTGACCTCTACAAACTGAATCAACCAGAAATGAGGGGACGAGGATAAGGCAAATCTTCGCACCGGCGTAAAGCGCAAGGAGAGCAACGCCAATCCCTGTAGCAGATAGATACCATAGCTAACGTCTCCTAGACGAATAGCTGCTCTCATCGTTAGGAGGCCGAAGATGCTGGCTCCTGAGGAGACAAGGAGGAAAACGACGCCGAGGAGAATAGACGTTATGGGTGCGTAGGTTGTCCTGGGCAGGAAGGCCGCAGCGCACAGAAGGATACTCATGACTGACGCATACCTATCCGGTAGTGCCGTGAGCTGATCCTTCAGAGGGACGGCTAGCATCCCGAGCGAAAACAATAGCATGATAGACACGTTTGTGGGTTTCCATCCATCGCCTCTTGGCATGAGAGTTGCTGCTATCGCAAAAGCCGAGGCCGCGAACGTAAGGAGTGGCGTCCGCACCTTCGGATACCTCGCCAGGAGAGCCAATATCGGCAGGCTGAAGTAGAAGCACCATTCGTACTTAATCGACCACGTGACCCCAGCAAGGAACATGTGCGGGTCCTGATACTGAAAGGCTCCGAGGCTCACGAGCGGCTTGAGTTGTGTGTAGATGGGCAATGGTGCGCCATGGACCTGATCGAGAGCAAACGCTAGCAGCACTGCAAATATATAGAGCGGGCCGATACGGAAGATCCTCCCAATGTATAAAGAATGCCAGTTAGGACGACCTTTCTCTTTGCAGAGTTTGAACCAGAACAGGTAGCCGGTGATCATGAAAAACAAGGAAACGCCGATTGGCCCGAGTTCGGTGTAGTAGCGCGAGGGTGAATCCTGCCAGTTGCCATCGAGCAGAAAGTTACGGTAGATCGCGATGTGGTGGAAGACGACCGCAAACGCAAGGAACCCTCTCAGCCCATCAAGAGTGCGTACACGCTTGATCTCTAAGGTAGGAGCCGTGTCTGCCACCGAAAACAGAGGGGTTGACGCGAAAGCTAGCAGCCCGACGACGCAGACCACAGAGGGCCAAATGGAGTAAAAGCTCGTCATAACGACAACATGCCTCCCTCGGTGGCCTTTCTTTGTTGGAATTTATAATAAATTAACCTGCGTGCGGGCTCTCATTGAGACGTTTTGAGGTCAGCGCTTGTCTGCATATCCGTCGGCGATCACTGAGCCTATCATGTCCGCGGAAAATGCCATGCTTTGATGTTCGCCATGGCAGAAGGGAAGAATGTGCTTGGCACTAAGCGGAGAATCTGTACCGCAAAGCAGGGTTAGCATATTACCTCGGGCTGTATGTTCGCACCGTGACCTATATAGATTGCCACACACTGGGAAGCGCAACATTGGAGTACCCCAACCTCTCCCTTTGTCCGTCCATTACCGCTCCTTAAACCTGAGCAGATGAACAGAAGATTGGACAAAGGGTTAATGCTCAGCGGAGGTGTGTACTCTCGAGGCTATTTTCTTATTTGTTGTCTACCTGGCTGGAATTTACCTGCCCCAGAACCAACGAAGCAAGTGACCATCTAGCCGACTGGGTCACCGGTTGCGGAGGTTGGACGGTTAGGAAATCTCTTTAAGGACTTCTCCGAGTGCCGTCTGCCAAGGACGCATTTGGATGACGAAAGTGCGACTAAGTTTAACGCAGCTGAGGCGGCTGCTCGCAGGGCGTCGAGCGGGCGTTGGGTACTCGGCTGTGGGGATGGGGATCAGTTCCGCGAAACTAATGCAGGGTTCGGCCGCGCGCCGGAGACGGAGAGCCTCTTCCGCGAAGCCGAACCACGTCGTGTCGCCAGAGTTAGTTGCATTGTAGATGCCTTGGATCGAGCGGATGGCTTCCGCAAGGTCACCCGCACCTGCCGTCTCCTCGAGTTGGGCGACGATGGTTGCGGTCATCTGCGCCAGATCCCGGGCAGCGGTAGGTGCACCATGCTGATCGGCGACGATGCGCATCTGCGGTTGCTGACGGGCGACGCGGAGGATGGTGCGCAGGAAGTTCTTGCCGGTAGCGCCGTAGACCCAGGAGGTGCGGAAGATGAGGTGGGCGGCACCGCTGGCTGCGAGGTTGCGCTCGCCGGCTAGCTTTGAGAGGCCATAGACGCCGAGGGGCTTCGCGAGGTCAGTCTCCTCGTAGGGCCGTTCCGCGTCGCCTGCGAAGACGTAATCGGTCGAGAAGTGAAGGACAGGTGCGCCGATCACCGCGGCCTCTTCGCCGAGAATGCGGGGTGCCTCTGCATTGACGGCGAAAGCATCTTCCTGATCGGATTCAGCGCGATCGACCGCCGTATAGGCAGCGGGATTGATGATCCACTGCGGGAGCAGGGTGCGGACGACGTCGCGGATGGAAGCCGGGTCGCGGAGGTCGAGCTGCGAGCGGTCAGGCGCGTGAACTTCAAGAGATGGATTCTGCGAACGAAAGAGCCGTACGAGTTCGCCGCCGACTTGGCCGGTGCTGCCTGTAATCAGAATTCCGGGCATATTTAGTAGATGGCCTCTTCGAGCAGGTGGGTGAGATAGCTGCCGTAAGTGCTCTTGCCGAAACGGGCGGCGAGGGTGCGGAGCTGATCGGCGTCGATGTAGCCAAGGCGATAGGCGATCTCTTCAGGGCAGGCGACCTTGAGGCCCTGGCGGTGCTCTAGGGTCTGGATGAAGTTCGAGGCGTCGAGCAGGGAGTCATGGGTGCCGGTATCAAGCCATGCGATGCCGCGGCCGAGGAGCTCGGTGCGGAGTTCGCCGCGCTCCAGATACCAGCGGTTGATGTCGGTGATTTCGAGCTCGCCGCGCGGCGAGGGCTTGAGGTTTTCGGCGATCTCTACCACCTGGGGATCGTAGAAGTAGATTCCGGTGACGGCGTAGCGCGATTTGGGCTTGAGGGGTTTTTCTTCGAGCGAGATGGCGCGGCGACTGGCGTCGAACTCCACCACCCCGTAGCGTTCAGGATCATTGACCGCGTAGGCGAAGACGGTGGCACCGTAGGGTTGGGCTGCGGCTTCGCGGAGGCTGCGGGCGAAGTCGTGGCCGTAGAAGATGTTGTCGCCGAGGACTAGGCAGCAGCCCTCACCGGCGAGGAAATCCTTGCCGACGAGGAAGGCCTGGGCGAGGCCGTCGGGCGAGGGCTGGATGGCGTACTGCAAGTTAAGACCCCAGCGCGCGCCGTCGCCGAGCAGCTGCTCGAAACGCGGGGTATCGTTGGGGGTGGAGATAATGAGGATGTCGCGGATACCGGCGAGCATGAGAGCCGAAAGAGGGTAGTAGATCATCGGCTTGTCGTAGACGGGCAGGAGCTGCTTGGAGATGGCCTGGGTGACGGGGTGGAGGCGAGTGCCGGAGCCTCCGGCGAGGATGATGCCTTTCATTACTGGGGCTCTCCGGACTCGGTGCGGTGCGAGTAGTTCTGCTGGATCCAGTTTTTGTATGCGCCGCTGGTGACGTTTTCGGTCCAGGCAGTGTTTGCGAGGTACCAGGCGACGGTCTTGCGCAGGCCGGTTTCGAAGCTTTCGGTGGCATGCCAGTTTAGCTCGGATTCGATCTTGCGCGCGTCGATGGCGTAGCGGCGGTCGTGGCCGGGGCGATCGGTGACGAAGCGGATCAGCTGTTTATGCGGTGCGTAGGGCGAGTGGGGGACGAGCTCGTCGAGCAGGTCGCAAAGGGTGTTGACCACCTGGAGGTTAGCCCGCTGGTTTCCGCCGCCGACGTTGTAGGTCTCGCCGATGCGGCCGCCAGCGAGGACGGCGCGGATGGCGGAGCAGTGATCGCCGACGTACAGCCAGTCGCGGACCTGCTGGCCGTCGCCGTAGACGGGCAGCGGCTTGCCGGTGAGGGCTTGGGTAATCATGAGCGGGATGAGCTTTTCAGGGAATTGGAGGGGCCCATAGTTGTTGGAGCAGTTGGTGACGAGGGTAGGGAGCTTGTAGGTGTGGTGCCAGGCGCGGACGAGGTGGTCGGAGGCGGCTTTTGAGGCGGCATACGGGCTGTTGGGCGCGTAGGGGGTGTCCTCGTGGAAGGCGGGTGCGTCGGGGGTGAGGGTCCCGTAGACTTCGTCGGTCGAGACGTGGAGGAAGCGGAAGGTGACCTGCTCTTCGGGGGTGAGGGTCTGGAAGTAAGTGTGAGCCTCGCGGAGTAGGACGAAGGTGCCGTCAATGTTGGTCTTAAGGAATGCTTCGGGGCCTGAGATAGAGCGATCGACGTGGCTCTCGGCGGCGAAATGGAGGATGGCGGAGGGATGGTGCTCGCGGAGGAGGCGTGCGACGAGCTCGCCGTCCAGGATGTCGCCGTGGACGAAGTGGTAGGCGGGATTGTCCTGAACCGGGGCCAGGCTTGCGAAATTGCCGGCGTAGGTTAGCTTGTCGAGGTTGATCAGCGGTCGGGCGTTGGGCTGTTTGAACCAGTCGAGTACGAAGTTGGCTCCGATGAAGCCTGCTCCGCCGGTAATGAGGACCGGCTGGTCTTGGTTGGAGGGCTTTACAAATGGGCTGGTAATATCTGTCTCCTTCAATGTCTGATAGGCAAAGGACTGGTACCTGACACCTTGACGCTATTTAGGCAAGTACGCCGGTGGCAGCTCTGCTTGTGACATGTAGGAGCCAGTGGCATCCTTTGCAGAGATGTTTGGTACGCCGAGACCCTCTAAAGGCCAATCAATCTTGAGTGAGGGGTCATCCCAACGGATACAGCGTTCCCCCGCGGGATAGTAGTACCCAGTTGTCTTATAAAGGACGTTGGCGGACTCAGACGTAACAAGGAAACCATGGCCGAAGCCCTCAGGAATCCAGAGGAGCTCCAGCTCATCACCTGTCAATTCGAAACCAGCCCACTGACCAAAATCCGGTGAACCAGGGCGTAAGTCAACAGCGACATCCCAAATCGTGCCAGAGAGCACACGCACGAGCTTGCCCTGTTGCTTGCCGAGTTGATAATGCAGACCACGGAGGACACCTCGGCTTGAGTAGGATTGATTTTCCTGAACGAAGTGCTCCGGCAGCCCCAATGCCGAGAAACCCTTGCCAGTGAAGACCTCTGAAAACCAACCCCGTTCATCGGGGTACTGTTTTGGCCGTAGCAACTTTACATCCTGCAACGGTGTATCAATGACTCGCATAACGCTATGATCACACAAATAGACCATGCTAATCGTCATCAAGCCCCAATGAGAGAAATTCTTCAGGCCGAATGTTACGGCACATTCTGCAGTACTCTTATCTGGAGCGCGTCTCCTCTATTTAAAACGGATAAAGCCGACATCATCAGTGCCATGACTGGAACGCCCAGAGGCTTTTTGACCGCGGATTCATATCTCTCGAGACGACCAAAAGTTGGTTGAATGGATGGCGATAGCCGGCAAGTTCTGCTGATAGGTTCTCGTGCGCAACGGATGCGGGCGAGCCCTAGCCTATTGACATAAGTCCGCTTCCATTAGGTCTGACTAGTACAAGAGATGCCAGCAACTGTTACGGATATATGCGACATTCGTTAGGCGCCAGACACACTTCAGGATGGCCGTAACGTTCCCCTAATATTGCGCAACATTTTTACAAAGTCACGTCCGCCCGGGAGCATCATTAGCAGGACGACAAACAGACTATAGCTCAGGAGCAGGAGGCCGACCATTTGGGGAAGCGTCCAGGCAGACCGCATCCAATAAAGCGGAATCGCGACCAGCAATGTGGTGATGATGAACGGAATCAAAGTCTGCACAACGTCGGGCAAGGTAATGACACCCTTCCGCGTCATGACATAGAGCATCAATGGCATTTGAATAAACGTGAAGGAAAGGGAAGACACACATGCGACACCCACAGCTCCCCAATGCACACCAATCGCAAAGGAGATGATGCTTATGAACGCGGTTGCCACGGAGGCCTTCATCTGCTCGTCCGTGCGATTCTGCGTGGAAAAGATCCATCCTGTGCTTGAGAATAAGGGTGCTATCAAGCCGCCGAAGCATACCCATGCAAAAATCGGAGCCGCAAGCGTCCACTTGGGTCCCAGCATCAGTGGAACGAGATGCTTCGCCGTCATCACACAGAACAGCATTGCAGGCATGGTAAGAGTCAGTGCTATGCGTAGCATGTGTTTATAGCTGGTTTTGTAAAGTTCTGGCTTATCCTGCAGCCGCGAAAGCAGGGGAACGGAAACCTGGCTGATTGGCGACAGAAGCTGATTAAGAGGGCCAATCGTAAGCGTGTAGCTCCGATCATAAAGACCAAGTTGCACTTTGCCTGACACGGCGCCCACAATCATATTGTCTGCTGTCATGCTGAAATACGTCGCCACATTAACCAGCGTGAGATTCGCTCCGAAGCGCATAAATGCGCCTAGCTTCTCAGCCTTGAGAGTCCGCGTAGGAATCCATCGAGTATACATAAAGGCAAGTACGAGACCGGCCAACGAAGTTGCAACTTGGCCGATTACCAGAGACCAGTAGCTGAAGCCTTTTGCCGCAGCCGCGATGGTGACACCCGTCCCAATCAGAAGGCCTGCCACATCAATAGCGGAAAGGGGTCCAAACCGCATCTCTCGTTTCAGTAGCGCATTAGGAACAAGTCCAAGAGTGGCGAGAATAAGCATTCCACCCATAGCCATTAGGAGCGGGGTCGTACGCGGCTCATGGTACAGCTTGGATGCCAGCGGCGCGATCAAGCTGAGTAAAATTGCCAGCCCTGCGCTAATCAGCATATTGCGCCAGAAAAGAGCAGATATCTGCTCTTTGGTGATGTCAGGTGACTGGACGATAGCTTGCCCAAAGCCAAGATCATTGAAGGTACTCAGGAAGCCCAAGATGGGAGATACCATCGCTACCATGCCAAAGTCGGCCGGGGTGAGCAGCCTAGCAACCACAATGGCGGACCCAAACTTAATCACAAATTTCGCAGCCTGCGCACCCATAACGAGCAGACCGCCTTGAACGGACCGTTTTTTTAATTCTTGCGCATCAAAGGTCGACTTGAGTGTTTCAGGGGGAACACTTTCTTGGGTAGTCAACATGTTGGCCACCCTACTGCGAAACACCAGGGAAAACAACGGAACGGATCACGTCTAGGTAGGCATGGCCGTGCAGGACGTCCGGCTCAACGTAGTTGCCTTCAGCCCATTCATTCCATGCTTTTAGGAACACAATCCGCTGTTCTACGGAGTTAACGGAGACATGTTGAACCGCTTTTTGCAGCAATGTTCTAAACAGTTCTGGAGTTTCACCCTCAAAAATCACGCCTCTATGAGAAGAGCGCGGAGTGTTATCCCAACCTGGCAGAACGCAAGGAAGAAAACGTTCTTCCTGCGGCATATCCTCTAACGCACGTGCAACGACATCCTTGTACCGTATCCGGGTTGGACGCCGCCAAGACGTTGGTTTCAGATGATTTAGCCTGCCCCCGAAGTCCAGTTCCTTCCACTTGCGTACAAGATCACGACGCTTCGTAGTGCGCCCGATCGTCTCCAGATAGTCCTGGGGCACCAACTGAGTGACCGCGTCAAATGGCCTGAGGATCGGGTTCCGGTAACGGTCTATACCGTCTGCATATTTATTAGAAATGGCGACCAGATGAAGACCGGGATAGCCGGCTTTATGGGCCAACTCTCTCCAGTGTTCACAAAAAGCCTCTGTCGAAGGCATGTCATGTGGCGCAAAGATCACGAACATGGGCTTCCCATCAACGCATGTATAGCGAGGATCCTCAAAAGCTTTCTGCGCCCACCGGAAATGAAGCTCCTCATCCGCACGTCCCGGGTACTCCTGCTTCATCAGAATTGATCGAGGGTTTCCATGCCAAATTCCTGTCCAGGACTGATTTGCCCAGGCAAGACAGAAAGGGAAATCGGGTCTGCCACTGTCGCGCACCTCTTCAAATGGACGTTCCAAAATGCGTTTCCCGTGACCCCACCAATAGTGCCAATAGCAGAAAGATTCTACGCCTGCATTGCGAGCCAACTCCGCCTGTTTTTCGCGAGACTCTGGCACCCGGAGATCGTAAAACCCAAGGTCTGCCGGTAGACGTGGCTGCTTATGACCACGGAACATCGGTTTCGCTTTCGCTACGTTAGTCCACTCCGTGAAGCCCGGGCCCCACCATTCATCATTCTCAGGAATAGGATGAAACTGTGGCAGGTAGAAAGCGATCACTCGGGCGGCAGGAGACTTCATGGATCCTCATTAAAATCGAAAGTCAGGGTGATGAAATCGTTGAAATCTTTAGGTCTGTTATGGCACGCCAAAGAGCCTACTTGGAATATCTTTTTTGACCGACCTCCCAGTAGGCTAACACCAGACTCCATGGCCCGCAAACGGTACATCACTCGGCGGCACTGACAGTGCCAATTCAGAGCGCTTCAGCCGAACGGTTGCCAGAAGAAGGGCGATTCGAGTCTAGGTATAGCTAATTCATTTAGCTCCATTACTTTTGTAATGTTCACAACCATCTTGTCTCTACAGCTTCACGCCAGAGGCTCTGAGGTGATGCACAATGAGTTCCTCCACCTTCTTAGACTCGTTCTGCCACCGGCAGAGCCGCTTATACTGACGTTGTTACCCTTCCATGTGTGGAACATGAAGTTGCGATCGCAATGATTGATGAGCTTGGCCTCTCATCCCTGCTGCATTACAGTTAACAAGAATTGGGAGGCGAGTATTTTGATAAGTATAGTCGTGCCTGTTTATAACTCCGTGGCCACTTTGAAGCGCGCCTTAGATAGCGTGCAAGCTCAGACATTCAGTGATTGGGAATTGATCGTTGTAGACGATGCTTCATCAGACGGTACTGTGAAGCTTGCTAAGCAGCTGTACAGTTCTGACAACCGCTTCCGCTTCATCCTAAAAGAAGTAAATACTGGCCCAGCAGAGTCGCGTAATTTAGGCTTCGATCAAGCACGGGGTGAATGGATCGCTCTACTCGATGCTGACGATTCGTGGCTCCCTAATCGATTAGCTGAACTATTATCGGCTTCTTCTGATTCTGATCTGATAGCCGACAATTTAATGACCTATGACGTCTCCATCAGGAGGGAGACCGGGCCTTACTATAAGGACTTTTCCACTCCTGTTCTGACATTAGCAGACTACCTTATTGGCTGGTTAGGCAATACCGAGCTCGACGGAGGCTATCTAAAACCGCTGCTTAGAACAAGTTTTCTTCGCACACATAACCTTCGATACGACTGCGCACTTCGCCACGGAGAGGATTACCTCTTATATTGCAAGGCGTTATGTTGGGGAGCACGCTTTAAGCTTATTAATAGTTGCAATTATATCTACACTACGCCTATTGGTTGGTACAGCAAGGAAAAGTCCGTGCACACACGAACCATCCCGGATCCGATTGCCTTAGCGAAAGCAATGCAGCATTTCCGAACCGAGATCTGCGATAGGTTGTGTGCTAGAGATAAAGATTTGTACGACAGAAAAATTGCTGAACTGTACGCCACCGAAAATTGGTGGGCCTTCGAAGGTGCTTGGCGCGCAAAAAACTATTTTCTCTGTCTTTACCTGCTTCGCTACTCTGCTGTTCGCAAAGGCTTTTGGGTTGTCCTTCTTTCTAAGCTAAATCTCTACACGCCAACTCGACCACGCTAGCAATGTACGTTCATGAAGGGTGTCCCTACAGGGACTCAGCAGATGTCACCATTCCTCTCGCGTCCGTGACGCTGCTGCCACACACACATACGCGAGTGATAAGAACATAGAAGATGGACGGCTCATCGAACCCTTTATTTCACCATCTCGTGGGCTCTACGTTTCCTTAGGACAAATGCTCTAGCTGTACTCAATACGGGCATGCGACCTAGGAGTCGAATGACGAACGACATCGTATCGTCGGGCCTAAGTAGTAGACGACCCTCTCTCCATCTGCCTGCACGACAGAGGCGGGCTGCTGCGCTGATAGCATGCGCCCTGACCTCACTCTGAGATATTGTTGGTCTGTATTGCTTCATTGCCGCGAGAGCATCGCGAATATACCTGCAATCGCCCTCGTCTAACTCGTAGGGTCTGTAGGAGGAGAGTTCAAGCAACTTAGCGGCAACACAAGCACGGAAATCGACAAGCTCATCCTGCCCCAGTACCACCTCAGTGCTCTTCGTCATCGCCTTCAGGGTGGGAACGATTTTTAGAGAATTGACTGTTGTACTGTTGAACACTATGTCATTCTTGTGTTCTCGTCGCCTCCTTGCCGAAAATGCCGCGAGTTGAGAACCTATCGCCATAACGCGCCCGTTGACAACTGACGAAGACGAAAGGCTGTTCTCATGAACACGATAATCAGTCAATATCTCTGTTAAGTTATGCAGTTGACCGATCTCGCTCAACCGCCATAAAAGGTCACTGTCCTCCGCGAGCGGCACATGACGATAGCCGCCAATGCGATCGACAGCGCTCCGCCTGACAAGCCAAGTCGGGTGTATTATATACGGCTCTTTTGCGGGGAGCGAATAGGGATTACCTTTAATAGGCATACTCAGACGGCTATAGCTACCTGTAGGAAGCCCTGCTTCATCAATATGTCTGGTATTCGATCCGACTGCCACAAAATCGGGATTATCGTTTAGAAATCTGAGTTGTGTAGCTAATCTATCTGGCTGAGCGATATCATCCGCATCAAGCCGAGCGACATACCGCGCCCTACAATAGCCTAATCCGTTATTAAGAGCATCCACGATCCCGTTATTGGCTTGCGAATACAGTCTGATCCTAGGATCATCAATCATCAATGCTTTCACCAGCTCTCCGGTGCCGTCGGTTGAGCCGTCGTCGACAATGTGCACTGAGAAATCTTTGAAGGTCTGGTTTTGAAGCGAGAGGATTGAATGGGTGATAGTCTTGGCAGCATTGTACGCGGGAATGAGGACATCGATGTGATCGGGTGACATATGGAGTATCTAGACCTGTAAACACGTTCCAGCAAGTGTTGGCAGCACGACTTGCCCTTTATCAGTTTGCAATAAACGATGGATTCTAGCATTGTCATACAGCAATAATTTGCTGCTAGTGATCGCCTGAACGACGATGAGACGGTGAGCTCATTCTACTCTGGTAGCACCTTGCGCGTCTGATATCGCCTGAGAGGCTCTGATATAGAGGGTGTTGAATCGTCGCGGTGCGCCCTGGATTTGCTGTGGGGTTGTGGGTTGGATGTGGCGGCCCTGTTTGGCTGAAGTATTGAGTTGCTCGGCTGTAGTCTCGTACTGTTTTGATGAATTCTCCTATGTTCAGGCGCTCCGCTGGTTAGGGTGTTGCTGAAGATGGCCAGCGATTCTTTCAGGATGGAGCCGTAGCAGATTGTGGATGGCGAGTAGCTTTGGTCAATTATCGCAGCTTCACCTTAGCGAGTGCCCGAGTCCGCTTGAGGAGCCGAAAGCCTTTTCGATCCGCTGGCAGCGGGTTGCGGACGGGAAGATCCCTATGCTTCGTGTCATCCGCCGGTGCGGATAGAGACCAAGTAAGAACCTGAACGTTTTCCTGTATGGCAAAGATCGATGTCAGCTCGGAATCACCGGGGGGAGTGATATCTACAACGGATCAGATGGTAAGTATGACCCTAGATCGGCTATGCCCATCCGTTATGCAGTTGTGCGGCAAATGACGACGTTTGTCGGGCTAGATGTTCGAGGGATGAGGCAGTTTCTCGTGCTTCCGCTGTTCTGCGGCGAGAACAACGAGAAAAGCTTCCATACAGTGGCTCGTGTGTTTGGCCCGGCCTTGGATGGCATGACCCCGGAGATGTCTGGTCGCCTTCTTGCGCTGACGGCTCCCAGATGTCCTCGCGACGTGTTGTCTGGAATACGGCCCTTCAAGAGACAGAGGACATGAGATGTAGAGAGCAATGCGGTTTGGCATTCCGCTGAAGGTGATCTATTCGCTCCGCTTATTCTACTCAGGCCAGTGCGGGGAAGGAACAACGCTATGCGGCCATCCCATCGTACTCGCTAAAAACATCGCTCGAAGGTGTGCGGAGTTAGACTGAGTGCACGGCAATGGAAGTTAGGGGTCGCGCTCTCGACGGAAGAAAAGGTCTTAAAAATATAAAGGATCCCGGAGTGTTGACTCTATCTTTGACCGAGTCTAACCAAACGAAGGTCAACGTTGTTCATCATCACTATCTTCAGGCCGAAAAGCAGCATTGTTATGCTTCCTGCATCTGCGTTCTGCCAATCAGAGCAGTCCAAAGCAAAGCGCGGACACTCGGGTTCACCAGGACTCTTTGGATGTGCATTGTGAAATGCCGAAAGCAAGTTAAGTATAGGATCGTCGCCTTAACAAGGAGCGATCGAATCCTCTTGATGATAGGACGCTAAAAAGCTAGTGACGTCTGTGTTCACGCTTACGCTGCTATTGCCGCCGACCCTCATCGAGATCGATGAGCTTTCAACCTGGGAAGAGGCAACACTATCTTCAGGAACTATCTGTTGTTCTCAACGTAAACTCAAAGCTTTTGACAGAGAAATTGTTACGAACAATTTCAACTTGATGGAAAACCAGCTATTCTAAATCTGAGGAAAATATGCAAACAAACCAAATTGTGGCACTCATTGATCAAGAAATTGCACACCTGCAGCAAGCACGCGCTTTGCTTACAGGGTCTGATGAGAGGGAAGAGACAGGCAAGCAGCGAGGCAGGCCGAAAGGTTCTCTCAACAAACCTACCAAGGTTTCTGGCGGCGTCGTGCCGCCGACCGGTAAGCGAAGCATCAGTGAAGAAGGGCGAGCACGGATCGCAGCTGCTCAGAAACTAAGATGGGCGGCCTCAAAGAAATCCACTAAACCTGTCAAAGCTGCCAAGAAAGCCAACAAAGCAGGGGTCACGAAAGTAGCAAGTCCCCTCCTAAAAAAGACGGCTAAGGCATCGAAGAAAACGTCTCGTGCAAAGATCGTGAAAGCTAAACCCGCTGTAGCCAAGAAGACGTCTTTCAAGCCTGGCACTTCTAAAAATGTGTCGAGCGCCAACGCCGCGGCCAGCTTGGCAGGCGGTGAAACGCAATCTACGACAGAAAACTCGTAATATTGCGGACCTAACTCGGCCTCCGTCATCGTCAGTCCAAGAAGGTGCAACGCGATAGTTGTGCCTTCTTATTTTCGACCCCGCACGATGCTTAAGAGAGCGCTCATCTTGGATATCCAGGCAGTCCGGGGAAGTTGTTTCAGACATACGGGTTCTGTATACAGTCCGGCTACTCTTTGAGAAAAGGAAGAGCGCTCTCACTCTGTTCTAGAAGCGTAATTAACGAGGGAAGTCGGTACACGGCTTACGCTAAGTTCATATTAAGAAACTGAACGTTGGCGGAAAGTTCCCAGCATCCAGACTACCCGTCAGTAATGTTTGTCGACCGCAACTCTTGCTAAGGTTAGCCACCGCATGCCATCCTGTAACACTTGTCACAGGAGGGAGACACACGCGGCAGGAACGACGAAACTGAGCAATCGTTCGATTGTCGAGGACTTTAGGCGAGTTCGAGACTGTACAGCGTTGATCAAGAAAAAAGCGCCCCGAGAAGATTCACCGAACTTAGAAAACACGGGTCGCCATGATTTCGAGACTCATGCTAGATGCCATGCAACTCATGATCAGATGGTTGCGTTATACTTAGGAGAAGGTCTGGTTACTAAACCATAAAGGGGGTCATCCCGCTACAGGGAGTGGTTCGAAGAGTTGGTGTTAATCGGACTCCAGGTTGGCGTGATGATCTTTGACGTGTACATCGTCCCTACGTAGTACCTGAGTATCAAGCAGGAAGATAACGTCCGCTACCTATCGCGTCTTCAGAGCTGTCTGCATGAATGACGGGGTTTACTGCGAACCACTGTGCGACGGTCGCTAGAGCTGCGGAATTCATCGTCACAATCGATCTTATGCACTACTCGAGGTCCGAGCGCGAGCTGACGATCTTGAGGACGCCTGGAAGCGCAATCATTGTGACCAAGAGCAATGCGATTATAAGGTCGTTCATTTAGTTCTCCAAGTTCGGAGGCTGAAAGTTGACACGCCGCGTCACACAACCTGAGATCCGAAATCGAGTTCCAAAGTAACACAACCGCTATAAAGCTGTCAGGTCTATCCCTATTGTCTCTCGGTAGACCAACTAACCGTTATTCACAAAGTTCGGTGGAGCTCGCTGGCAATCATCGTATGGCTCGGGGGCTGCTCCGATATAAGCATCCCCGAGGGGAATGACCAAAGATCATCGATTTCGCAACAGATGATAATGTCGCTACCCAGGTACAGGACCTCCTCCAGACTGGGATCTAGGTATTCTGTCATGAACAGCCGGAGGTACATCGCAAATGTCAGATGACTGTGGCGTAGATAAATGCTCGTACTTGGCTCCTGTTGATAGACGATGGGCTCCAAGGAGCCTCGTTCAGCTGGAACTAGGGACCTAATCTTAGCAGTATTCCCGATCTATTTTGGACGCTGAAGCAATGAAGATTCGAAACTGTGTACTAGGATTGTTTTGAAAAAGGAACCAATTGTGACACCAAGGTGTTGCCAAACTGTCCCATCAATGCAGAAAGGACCGAAATCGTCATAGTTTCCCATGAATCAGGTGCTTGGTCATTCGTAAATCCACGTTTGCAGGCTACTGCCGAAAGCCTGTTGTGCCATCACGCAGACCTTTGTTGAACAGCATTAGATTTGAGTTCGTCTGTCTTTAGGGTGGCCGAGCAGAGAATTGAACAATGTTGGCGTGAAATCACGCCTACGCAAAACCCCGAGCTACGACATTATAAAAGCTCACGATAAACGGCAACCGTTCGCTCGGCCATAAGAGTGGAATTATAATTCTCCCGTGCATACGATTCGCAATTGGACTGGCTGGGAAGTTTCACTTTCCCCAGCAACCCGGCAATGAGACCGTCTGCAAGATCCTCCACAGAGGAAGACCGGAAGATTAAGTTCTCAGAAAGGGATGCCACTACCTCCGGAAGACCACCAATCGGAGTGACCATAGAAGGAGTTCCGGCAGCCAAGGCTTCAGCAGCGACCAAGCCAAAGCCTTCTAGGGCCAATGTGGGGACCACATTTATGTCTGCCGCGCGGTATAAACGTGGCAAAGATGCCTCGTCAATGTAACCAAGAAATCGTACGTACTTGGTAAGGTTATGCTCTCGCACCTGTCGTTCTAAAGAGCTTCGTAGGCCTCCCTCTCCTCCGATGCAGAGAAGTACATCTGGGATTACCTTTGAGATCGCTGCCACAGCCTCGATCAAGTTGGATAATCCCATTCGTTGAACCAGACGTCGAACTGAAAGCAAAATCGGACGATCTGTGGGTAAACCCAAATGTAACCGCGCATCTTGGCGGGTGTCTGCCAAACTAAAACGTTGAATATCGACCGAGCCAGGCACAATACGGATAACCTCAGGGTTCACCGAATACCTATCGGTGACAAGCTCAGCAAACGCTTTGGAGAGAACAATGACCCGGTCGGAATTACGATAGACATAATTTTCCACCTGAGCCTTGGCAAATGCCGCCCCAGAGCTACTGCCTTCCTGTTTGGATTCATCTGCCCATGGACCGTGAAAATGAGTGACTTTTGGTAAACCCTTCATGAGATCCAAGGCTGGTGCCGTATAGAGAGCGAAATGCGATCCTACAATATCGGGCCTGGACTGTTTCAGAATTTGTCCTATCACCTTGCGGGCCCCCATGAGGCGGTTTGCCATACCGGCGCCATCAAGCGCAAAGTTGACTACTTTTCCTTGTGTGAATTGGGATACATCATCAGGTCCGCCTACGACCCCAATCAAGTCAATGCCAGCAGAGGGCATGTATTTTGAGAGTTCGGAAAAAACGCGGCCTTCTCCACCGCTCCCATACTTGATACCAATGTGGAGGGCTAGAGGATGTTGCAGGTCCGGAAGGTAAGCGGATGATGACATAAGCTCCAAACATGGTCACTGACGCGATGAAGTAATAACGAACAATCTCAAAATTGATTAGGAGTCCGACTGACTAAGTTCTTGGTAAAAACGGCTTACGCCGTCAGCCGTCTTCTCTATTCTGAAATAGTCAACGACCCTCTGGAAACCTTTATTTCCCATTTCTGCACGCTGTTCAGGGTGAGAGAGGAGAGTCAACATCGCATTTGCCATGGATTGCGAATCTTTCATCGCAACGAGAATTCCTGTTTCGCCGTTGAGGACAATTTCAGGAATTCCTCCACCGCGAGTTGCGATGATAGCTTTGCCGGCAGCCATTCCCTCAATGACAACCTGTCCGAATGGCTCTCCAATCGTAGAGGCATGTACGACGAGATCAAGTCTCTCAATTTCCATCTGAATGTTTGAGATAAAGCCTAGGAAATCTACACAACAATCAAGCTGGAGGTCCATACAAAGTTTGTGAATGTGCCTCTCGTACTCCTCTTCCCCAAACAGGGCAGATCCAATAATTTGAAACCGAACCTCCGGAAAGCTTTGATGAACAATTGCTGCGGCCCTCAAGAAAACATCCTGTCCCTTCCAAGGCGAGATGCGTCCGATAAGCCCGATGGTAACAGCGCCAGCTGTTATGGCTTGCTTCTTTGAGGAGGTGCTGAAATCAAACCCATCGTGAATCACTCGAGACAGGCCCTTCCAGGCCAAACGCTCTTTGCGCAAATCGCCGTGTGGGATGAGATGCAGCGTTTCCATGGTGGCGTGGGAATTGGTGATTACTGCATGCGGGATCCAACGGGTCAATTGTCGGAAGAAGCTGACAACCCGAGCAGGAAGATAGTCAACTTCTATCCGATCCCGGATATGCCAAATCACTTTTGTGCCTGCAAGCCGCGCCGCAAGCCCCCCCAAAATATCAGCTTTTAGTGAATTTGTGTGGACGAGGTCAACCCTAAGCCTCTTTATCGTGCGGCTGAGTCTCCAAACATAACCAACAAGCTCCATACCCTTCTTGAAGAAGTCTATCTTTCCCGAGCTGAGGCCATCTTTCCGGGCTTCACGAAGCTCCCCCGAGAGGGGCTCAACATGGACCTCCGTAAACATCCTCAGCCGCTCAACGAGCGGACCTTCTTCACACAGCAGAACACGATGATCTATTAAGGCCGGGTCGAGGTGGCGGATAAGCGCGCACAAGGCGAGTTCACCACCCCCCAATTTAGCAGTGTGATTGACGAAGAGTACCCTTATCTTCCTTTGCAATCCCACCTCGGTGTAAGACTAAGTTGAGCTCATCTAAGATAGGCTAAAGTATGCTCCGGGGCTAACGCGGACATATTCGGCTCAGCTCTCAAACAACCAGAGTTAAATAGCACTCACAACAAAAGTTATGTCTAAAGTAAGACGACATGATAAAGCGACCTAGCTTGATTTGAACAAGATATCCTTGTAAAGTATACACTGACGGGATTGGATGTCGAGCTGTGGGAGAGCCGGTAATTCCTTGAAATTGCTAGTCTCTCCCTTTACTGAACTGCTGGCATCCGGAAACCCGTTCGTCGGAAGGAATTCAACATTTCTCAAGACGTAGATGAACTAGATCCTTTCATACTCGAGGACGCCCCGATAGACTCTGCATCTGTGCCGGAGCCCATGGTATCTCAAGGTAATGGAACAAACGCAATTGCTAATACGTTGGTCAGCAGAATCCTGCAGCAAGGATTGAATGCAGCGACAGGCATTGTTACAGCTCGCGCTTTGATGCCGAGCGGACGAGGGCAATTGGCTGCCATGATTCTCTGGTCCTTGTTCCTGGCAGGGCTTACGACTTTTGGATTACCGACTGCGCTGATCTACTTTATCTGCCGCCATCCAGAATTTAAAGAAGACCTTATTAGCTCGGGCTTGGCGATGAGCGTGTGCGCAGGTGTAATAACGATGGTGGTGGGAACCTACTTTCTCCCATCATGGCTTCATCAATATCCATCTTGGGTGGTGATCAATGCACAATGGTTTCTTATCTTTACGCCAATATGCTCTATCACGCTCGCCGGCCGTTCCGTTCTAGAGGCAAATGGACTTTTTGGGAAATCAAACGCGCAGCAACTGATGGTTCCTGCACTAACCCTTGTCGGTTTGCTCTCAGCTTTAGCATTTCATCATCTGACTGTGAGTATTGCGGCTTTGGCTTACACATTGCCGACGATACCTGTCTTTTTCTTCATGTTGAAGCAACTCAGGCCGCTGCTGCCAAAATACTTGCACTTTCCCAGGCTGTGGGCCTGTCGTATGTTGCTCAGCTATGGAATTCGGTCATGGGGAATAGATCTCCTTGGCACATTGGGAAGCCAAGTTGATCAGGTTCTTGTGATCCGCCTGCTCACACCTGCCGATATGGGACTTTATGCTGTCACTCTAAGCTTATCCCGCATTATGAGCGTTATCCAGTCTTCCGCTGTCACTGTCCTTTTTCCAAAAGCAACGGGGTTGTCGACGGAAGAGGTCATTGGACTCACAGGACGCGCAACCAGGATTAGCGCAGGCCTAACGTTGATGGGCAGCTTAGTAGTGGCGTTTGTCGGTCCGTGGCTCTTAAAGATCTTCTACGGAAGAAAATACATCCATAGTGTTGGTGCGTTTCGAGTGTTGTTGCTGGAAGTGACGATATCCGGCTGCGCCTTCTTACTGTCGCAAGCTTTCATGGCTTTGGGCCGACCTGGATTGGGAACTGTACTGCAAGCAATCGGACTAGCACTAAGTATTCCCCTAATGCTGTGGCTGATTCCGATGTGGGGGGTACTTGGGGCCGCAACCGCCCTCACTATTTCAACCGTGGCCAGAACTATCCTGGTATATTTCTCGTTTAGAATGTTTCTTAAGATACGGCCGCCGGATATCATTCCAAAGCGGGAAGATTTCATTCTACTGAAAGATCAGATGAGCCTTCGGTTCAAAGGACGGAGCTCCGCCGCATGATTGCACGTTGTCTCGCCCGCATCAGTCCTTCCCATCAGAAGATGTGGCTCTTGGCCGCAGTTGCTTGTTTGTCTTTTGTCTCACCAATCGCAAGGGTGCTTGTATATGTTTTGCCCCTCTTGTCACTCATCCTAGCGGTATATTTTGTCCGAAAGGACAAGACGGCGTACATAGAGCTAGTGTGTTGGCTCTATATGTTGACACCCTTGGTGCGGCGTTACATCGACTACAAGACAGGCAGTACAGAGACCACAATCATGGTGGCACCCTATGTCGCCGTCGGTGCATGTCTATGGGTATTAGTGCCGCAGTGGACGAAAATATTTCAGTCACGGTATGCTGCGCTTCTCTGCGTGTTGGCAGCAGTTATATATGCCTCAGCGACAACAGCTTTTCAAATGCTCTTAGGTGGCTTAGCGTCAGGAATTGCCGCCTGGCTAATGAACCTTTTGTTTGCGTTTTACTTGGTAATAGAACGCAAACACATCCGAACGATGTACGCCGGCTTTGAACGAGTCATGGTGTACGGCACGCTTGTCGTGGGCGCTTATGGGATTCTGCAATACTTCATCTTCCCTGATTGGGATCGAGTATGGTTGGAGCTAGCCGAACTCGTGTCATTCGGCGCTGCACGTCCCATGGAAGTTCGGGTGTTCAGTACGATGAACGCACCTCAGGTTGTAGCGGCCTATCTGGTTGTCGGGATTTTTATCTCATATGGGTCTAAATACAAAATCAGATATCTTTCCCTGTGTGCCGGCTTGGCCTCGCTCCTCCTCTCAATGAGTCGTTCTTCTTGGGTGGCGTTTCTTGCGGGTGCGTTGTTCCTTGCATTCCGTCTTCCTACGCGAGAGCGTAAGAAGATCGTGGTCATTGGGGCCATCTGTCTGGGAACCATCTTGATCGGTCTGCAAGTTCCAGCCCTGAACGAAACTCTCACCGGCAGATTTAACAGCCTGACAGACACGAACGACAATAGCGCCTACGATCGAACTAAAACCTACTCTGCAGTATTCCATTCGATTGCCACCTCTCCATTTGGGTTGGGGTTAGGCGTAGAAGGAGACGAAAAGGGAAAAGAAAGCACTTCGGACGCGGAGCACGACAGTTCCGTCGTCAATCTATTGCTGTGCTTTGGTGTTATTGGGTCGATAGTCTTCTGCATCGGCCTATTTAGCGCGAGCTATCGCATTGTTCTTGCTCCAAAATGCGAGCTTGTGATACCTCTGACCCCTATCCAAACTTCGCTCTTTGCACTAATTGCAGAGGCTGCGTTGAACAATATCTTAACCGGCCCTATTGCTTTTTTGACTTGGTGCGTAATCGGACTAGGCTACGCTACAATGGAAGCCCGCATAGATGTTCGGAGGCGCTCTGTGCCCGAAACTCTGCTCCATCAGGGTGAGCCGGAAGTTGCGTTCTGATGCGAATTTTCCATATTCTGAACTCTCTTACCAATAAGGGAAATGGCATCGTGAATGTTACCGTCGACCTGGCGGCAGAGCAGGCCAGAAATGGCCATACAGTTGTAATAGTCGCGGGGCATGGTGAATACGCAGCGCTTCTTCCCAAACTAGGTATTGAGTATTTCTTTCTTGATCAGCGCGTGAGTGCTGTGAACCTTGTTAAAGCAAGCGTATTGCTCTTTCGGAAAATCAAGGCATTCCGCCCGGATATCATCCATGCACATATGCGGACAAGCTTACTTTTAGCCTGGCTGTGCACTCGTTTTCCGCGGTACCCGTTAGTCGCCCATTTGCATAACGTTCATGATCCTGAATCAGCGCTGATGAGAGTTGCAGATCGAGTCATAGCAGTCAGCCAGTCTGTAAGCGAAACGATGGCGCGAACAATCCCGAAATGGAAGCTGCGTGTCGTACTTAATGGTCCGCTCCAAAGTGCCAGAACGGCGCCGTTTACATCCATTCCACCACGAATGCTTATACGTCCAGCGATCACCACGGTTGCGGGTCTAAATCATCGTAAGGGAATTGCTGACCTCCTAGAGGCATTCGATCTGGTCCTCTTACGTGTCCCGAATGCGCAACTCTACCTTGTAGGTGATGGCCCAGAAAGGGTGTTGTTCGAGGCTCAAGCGAAACTTTCGCCGCACTGTGACCAAATACACTTCGAGGGCTGGCAGGCAGAGCCTCAGGGCTATCTCATGATGACCGATGTTTTTGTTCTCGCCTCAAGGCGGGATTCGCTAGGTTTGGTTTTGTTAGAAGCTAGAGAGGCGGGATGTGCGATTGTTGCAACGCATGTTGATGGCATTCCGGAAGCTCTTGATGGCGGAACAGCCGGGATTCTCGTTCCCGCAAAGAACCCGTCCTACCTTGCTGATACGATTAGCAACCTTCTTCTTGATCCTGCTCTGAAGCAAACATGGCAGAAGAACGCACAGAAGGGTATTGAGAATTTTACATGTGCTCGCATGACGGTGAAAGTTCAAGAGATCTATGATGAGCTAATCGAGTCGTTGCATCGATAGCGTAGGTTGCGTTCCGAGATTGAGAAGGACACGATGTCGCTCACCGAAGGGGGAGATATCCCAACATATGATAGGGCGACCGAGAATGTAGTTGGATATCTGCGCCTGCTCTTGGGCTAACCTGTTAAGGTGCTGATGAGAATTGTAAAGCCAGACTTTAATTAGTTATATATTGAAAGCTTACTCACCATCGGCTAGCATTCTGGTGTAGTATCCGTCTGGATAACTCACATAACTCAAACTAACTCGCGAGCTCTCGTGCCTTATGAACACGGGTGAGGATGTTCTGTTGGGGATATGCTAGATGGCAATAACGTGAAAAAAACCAGGTAAATAGCAAAGAACAGGGGTAGATATTGAGCAAACAGAAACGAGTCCAATTTGTGAATGTGTTTGATAGCAAGACTCCCGCCTAAGGCAGCGGTGCTCGCTGTGAGGAGCAAGAGTTGCACAATTGAAGTCTTCTGTACGAAAGAATGATTCCACTGTAAAGCAATCAAGATATAGCCTATGGCAAACGCGTCGACCCATGAGACAGGTGAAACACATAGCGACAAGAGAGCAAAAGCAGCGAGGATTATGGGCTTGCTCGATGTTGATAGATTCTTTTGACGAAGGACTGTCAAGAAAACAGCTATCGCAACAAGCAGGCCAGATAAAATATGTCCCGTCCAGGCGATCGAGGTTGGAGCGAGCTTACCTAGGTGTGGATGCCTGCCAGACGAGATAACCTGCAGTACTGATAAGACTGTCTGGTTTTGCCGATCTCCGATACCTGAGGACATTGGTGGCACGACATGCTGAGCGTAAAACATCACCACATGCGGTGAGTTTATAAAAACCATGGCTCCTAGCCCAATCGCTAGAGTCAAACCAAAAGATCTAAGCCAACGCCAATCACGCCAAATAAGTAGAGGAACAACGGCCAGCAGTGGAGTTAATTTTAGAAGTGAAGCTATCCCGAGTAGGACTGCTGAGGTCTTCGTCCATCCCTTTGCGTAGGCCAGGATCCCTGTCGCCCAAAGAAATAGCAACAGTAACGTGATTTGTCCGTAGTGAAGGGCCTGCCATATAGGGCTGAAGCACAGAAGGCCTGAGAAAACTATCAATGATGGTAAGGTCCACCATGTCTTTCTGAGCAGAGCTGCGATAGATAACGAGGCCAATATGAGAAAACCTATATTGAGCGAACGCCACAGCAAAAGTGCGTCTGGGAGCTTCAATCGGGCAACCGGCTGAAGAAGGTCTGCTAAAAGGGGCGGGTACAGATAAAGCTTGATTTGCTGAATCCCTTGCTGACGCGCTACATGAGCCATAGTGCCAGAAGGATCTGCATCTCGAAGTTGAGGGTTCAAGCCATTTCCTGATTCATCGTAAAGATGTGCATCGAGATGTTGTGCGATTTCACTAGATGCTGTGAAGTAGACCTCGAAATCGTACTGTTGTGTAGGCGATAGATATCCCTTGATTAGCCACAGATCTCCCAGAGATGCAGCAGCACAGATGGAAAGGGTAACCAATAATGCAAGATGGGTTCGGTAAAGCCTCAAACACGTCATGAATGTGCCTCGGCAAAGTGCCTAACGTTAGAGAGTATGCAGTCATGGACTAATGACTTCCTGGGCAGAATGACTGACCTGCCTGCTAAAGACTGTCGCTGACGGAGCGTCTCTTCAAGTGTAGGGCATACAGTGCCGACCCGCGGGATCACCCGAAAAAGGTGGATATGGCATAAGCCATATCCACCTTTAGTATTACCGAACGATCACACGGACGTTATTGAGGGGTAATCTGAATGACGGTGAGCTGATCGTTGATCGTGAGGGGTACAGTCGTCCTGGAACCGGAAATCCCGACACCGTGGGTGTTGCCACTGCTATCGAACTGAGTAACGTTATTTACAGCAGCAGCTCCGTTCAACGTAAGAGTTATTGTCTGCGGATTCACGGGGGTGTTTACATCATTCACTTCGTCGTAGCTGCTTTGCTCTAACCAAGCTATGAGAATAAACGTTCCATCCTGCTTCTGGAGAAGGGTGTGGTTGAGTGTAGAGTCCCCACCAGAAAACGTGTAATTGAGTTTTCCTGGGGTAAAAGAGGTGCCGGGGTCAGTCACGATTGAGAGCATATTCTTTATGGCTGTGAAGGCTGGACGCTCGGACAAATCGTATCTCAATAATCCGAAAAAAGGCGACGCTGCTTCGTCAATCAGTTCATGTACAAAGGTCCGTTTTACGCCGTGATTGAATGCAAGAAGATAAGTTCTAGGAATATAGGAGGCGCCTACTTCCTCAGAGATCTGGTATGGATATGGGGTAGGAACAGCGTAGTACCCCGTTTCCGTGATGATGTCCGGAACGTTTGGTGCGTCAACGTTGCCTTGATCCATCCACCAAGCTAAGCTGCCGTACCTATTTCCTTGAGCATCTCCATCGCCCCATCCATTACTTCCGGGATTCCGACCTCCGAAATAGACATGCAGGTTGTTGTACGTCATGTGCGACGCCAAATTTCCTGCCGCGGCGTATGCTTGAGAGGTGGTGAAGGACGGTCCGAGGACTGGAATACCGAGAGATTTACCAGCTGCAAAGACAGTTGGGAGAAAAGATACGACGTTGGCGATGCCAAGGAGGCCGGGGCCACCACAAGCGGGATCAACGTCGCATTCGTTCGACGCCTCCAGCATTTCCATATCTTGAAGGTTAGCTGAGGCCTCCCTTATTTGAGCTACCGTAGTAGCGAAGTTGAGTGGTACTACATAGGTGGTAGTGATCCCCAAAGCAGCCAGGCTTTGATGATTGAGAACAATTGAGGAGGATGAGGGCCAGTCGTAATATCCGTCCCGCAAATGATGAACCCCCAAAGACTTGATTTCTTGGAGGACAGCCGGCCACTGCGTCCCGAAGGCCGTGTTCAGATAGCTAATATGTGTTTCCACTCCAACAGAGTCAAAGAAGACCTGCGATTGCGATGCCTGCTCACCGACTGCCGAGGGGCTCACAGTGACCTGGACCTGGGGTGAGGTGGATGCACTATATGCTGCATTGGCCACATACTGTGCCGTCAACGAGTGGGTTCCATTTGCTAAGGCAGTGGTAGCGAAGCTGGCGGTACCCCCATTGAGAGTGACAGTTGCAAGCGAGGTCGCTCCATCGAAGAAAGTGACATTTCCTGCCGTAGATGGATTTGACATGCTTGCAGTCATTCCGACCGTCTGGCCCGGAACGGTGCTATTGGGTGACGCAGTCAAACTCGTAGCCGTTGCAACTACACCGACGGCGTTCGAAAGTGCCGCAAGGGTCCAGAGCTGATTGCTATTGGATCCCTCTCCGCATGACCACTGCTGAAGAACTGTCCCATTCGCTGAGTTTCCATTCGGCAGGTCAAGGCACTTTTGACTATTGAGAGAGACTAGTTCAAAGGCGTTGCCGTATGGGTATAGTTGCCAAATCTGATTTAGCTTCGTTGCTCCCCCACACTGCCATTGATTCAGGTGCGCTCCGTTAGCAAGCGACACACCTATGACATCTAGGCACGCTCCGCTGCTGCTCGAAACAACCTCGTAGCCACCGCCCGCGTTACCGCTGACGGGAACCAAGGTCCACGATTGTGCATTCGTTCCATTACAGGAATAAGACTGGACGGCCGCCCCATTAGCGCTGCTTGCGGCATTTAGGTCCATACATGCAGAGGGATTAGAGACTGGCGAAATTCTGTAAGGGCCAACGGAAAGGTTCAACTGAGCTGTACCCTCTGGAGAGAAGGGATGAAAATTCCACAGTTGATTTGTATTAGAGCCCTGCCCGCATGACCATTGCTGGAGCTGGGTTCCATTGCCTGAATTGCCACCCGATAAATCAAGGCATTTGCCACTATTGAGGGAGACCAGTTCATAAGCGCTTCCGAAGGGGAAAAGCTGCCAAATCTGATTCGCTTGATTTCCACCTATGCATTGCCACTCCTGCACCAACGCGCCGTTGGTTGTCGAGGCGTTGGAAACGTCCAGACAGGCCCCGCTGCTCACCGAGACTACCTGATAACCGTTTCCGGCACTTCCACTGATGGGCACTAAGGACCAGGATTGTGCATTAGTGCCATTACAAGAGTAAGCCTGAATTGCAGTTCCATTGACACTGCTTGCCGATCTGAGGTCCATACATGCAGAAGTAGTGGAATTTGGCGAAAGGGTGTAAGGACCTGCCTGCACGTTAAGCTCGGGAGAGCCTTCCGATTGACCAAGTAGTGGGGCGGCCAATAATGTAGCGAAGATCATTAAGCCAAGCATTTCAAACGACCGCGCACGAACACAATTCAAGAGAGTACTCCTCAAAGTTAGTAATCTTATCTGCAGTAATTCCCGCCCCTAGCGGGCGGGTTACCACGGTAATACAACCACGCACACTTAGGGCACGTAGTCGCCCGGTTACGAACCAATACAGGAGCCCTACAAACAATAAATATGTTATTACCTGATTTTTCCTGATACTACCATAAAGGTTGTATGCAAACAGAAAAGTCTTTGTAGCACTTTTGTGAGCAGGCATCATGAAGCACCATTACTGTCGACTTCACCCATATAAAGCAATTACCATAGGAGGGAGGCAAAATATGAGCTGGAAGATGGGAAAAATTATCCACCAAACAAGTAATTTTTTCGTAGTGATGCTTCTGGTTCTAATCACTCAGCATGGGAGTTTTGATAAAGTCATGGGAGCACAGGAACCCCTTCATGTGCACGCTATAACGGATGCAGTGAAGAATCGCGCAAACGCAACGCGAGCGTCCTTAGAAGCGGCGAGGCAATCAGACAGCTTCGTAGATGCTGTCGGAGTGGACACTCATCTGTCTTATGACAACACCCCATATTATCGAGAGTGGCCAAAGGTCTCGGCGCTGTTGCGCTCTTCGGGAATTCGTCACATCCGGGACGGATATCACGATTGGGAGCCGTCGTCGGCATTTGTCAAAGAACATCGAGAGCTAGCTTTGGCAGGCATTCATACGACCTACATTATTCCGAATGATCCGAAGACCACGTCGGACGATATTGTTCGTTTCAGTCATCTTGTCAAGGATCTAGAGGCTTTGGAAGCTCCCAACGAATGTGACGCGGGTCAGAATTGCGGAGGGGGGGGCAAGCGAGGAATTGAGAACGCAGTAAACTTTCAACCGTTGCTTCATCGGACGGGAGACCTTCTCGATGTCCCAGTGCTTGGACCTTCGTTCACTTCGCAGGAGGCCTACGCAGGTGTTGGCAAGTTATCTCAGATGATGACGATGAATAACTTGCACGTTTATTTTGGTGGCCGGAATCCTGGAAATCAGGGCTGGGGCGCTGGCGACCCGGAAGGCCACAACTACGGTAGCCTCGACTGGTGGATCGATCAAGCTCGCCTAGATGGTGATCACCTGCCCGTTACGATCACTGAGACGGGTTACTTGATGCCCGAAAAGCCTACGCCTTATACGCTCCCTCGGCCCTTGGGTGGAGCGTACATTATGCGAACGTTGCTGCTGGCCTTCAATCACCATGTCACCCGTACATTCTTGTATGAGCTGCTCGACGAGGTATCGTCACCGGATTACGGACTGCTCACTGCTGATCTTCAAGACAAGCCTGCATTTACCGCACTGCGATCGCTAATAAAACTGTTGAGCGACCCAGGGCCTCCCTTTGCACCAGATGCACTGCCCTATGAACTACGGGGTGGCGATAAAAACCTCGGGCACACCCTTTTGCAGAAAAGAGATGGCACGTTTTTCCTAATTGTGTGGAATGAGGAGAGTCAATATGATCCGGCGAAATGTGTGCTAACGGTCCTGCAGCCTAAAAAGATTACACTCCAACTTGGGCCAGGCTTTGTCGTGACGAGTATCTCAACATTTCCGGACACAGGTGTTATGACGACCACAGCGACCGCGGTGTCTGGAGCGACCACATCCTTGTCAATCGACGGCAACCCGACCATCATCAAGATATCTTCTCATGTTCCCTAACGTCCCAATCTCACCCAGATTTGGTTGGAGATCCAACATGCACATCACATTTCTCTTCGAACGCCTCTTTGCCGGAATACTTGGAATGTCATTCCTATCTAGTCCGAGCCTCGGCTTTTCTCAATATGCCGCATCGACCGCACCCAAGTCAAACAAGCTATACATTATTTGCAGTTTGGTTGACGACCCACATAAGACTGTCTATTACAGCGGGGTATTTAGGGGAGTTGATCCCAGTCTCCACGCTTATGAAAAATCTTTCAGTACTCACCTCGAGATGAGCGCCACAAACTTAATAGGCACAGCGAAATGTTCAAGCTTCCAAGACGAGCTTGCTGCAAAGGCCAATATGGCAAACCTTCAGGAGAATTGGCGATGGATCTATAAAAACTCTATAAATACAAACTGGATGTACACTCCATTGTCTAAATATAGCGAACAGTAATAGGAACACACCTCTTTGAGGTGGCGGACTACAGCATTGCATCATTCAATACCGACGCTTCAATTGGCAGCAGTGTTGCGTCGACTATCGCTTGGAGACAATGGCGTAGCGATCCGGGGCGACCTCTTGTGCAGAGAAAAAGGCGATGGAGGCACCGGTAGTCATGATGTCCTAAGCTGACCTTTCGTTGGACACTGGAGAGAGGTGAAGGGGGGCCTCGCCATAAATAAAAGTCCCTTTCTCAGCGCGGGCGTTTACAGGTGTAGATGTCAAAGTAATGGCTAGATGAGGTTAGGGAGTATGTGTCTAAGAACATCCGTTCGAAAGTTGCGGGGAAGAGAAGGCGACCGCTATACCGGTCGGGATACATGCCACTGTAAATGCTGACCGAGTGGAATGGAACCTGCCCACGGGGGATGAGCCAGACATCGGATTCGCACGAAGCAACATGGCGCAGATCGGATTCCCGCATTGGCTCGTTTACCATCTCTATGTCCGCCTGAGCCGAAGGATCAAAGGTGTATGAGCCTCCCGCAAAAATGAGCTGCGGAGCCGAGAACATCGGTGAGTACTCACGCTCCAAGTCAAACTCACCAATGCCATTGCCAAGTTCTACCCTATGCCCCGAATAGGAAGCTAAAACCCTGTTCACATCATTTTCAAGCGCAACCGACTGAGCCGCTTCTTGTCTGGTTAGAGTGCGTACATCTTGGAGTTCACTAACTTCGGTCAGTAAGAGCAGCAAAGCGAGACATCCGCACAGATAAACATGTAGCAAGCCAGGAGAAGATGACGACGGCATCCCAGAACGAGACTTGTGAATGAGCTGAGCTACTATATAGCCCGTGAAAACGAAATATGGGACTAGGTGATGTCGTCCGGCACCGATCTTACTTGCCAACACATCCATAGCAAGTATACTGCCCGTCATAAAAGAGAAAGGAATCCAGTTCTCTCTAAGAAACTGTCGGGCCAGAGAGTGATGTCGTCTATGTAACTGCCAATATGCTAATAAACATGGAAAAAGGAGCAGACCGGTTATTACCACGTTGCCTAGGAACTCTCTTATACTTTTTGGCTGATGCGACATTACCGTAAGCCAATGGAGATAATCGTGCAAGTTCAAAGTATGCAAAGCAAATGGTAGAAAACTTAATAGTATTGAGCCCGCCGCCACAAGGAGCAGGAGTCTAGATCCATGCCGCTGCCAAAACAAGGAAAGTGGGTAGACAAAATACATGAATGCTGTAACCTTTACTCCGCATCCGAGAGTAACTGCTGCAATCATTAAGACACAGCCAAGCGCACCTCCCTCTGATATGGCCGCCAGGAGGCTGAGTGCAACTGCGACATAAATGAACAGATCTCCTCGAGCCTGAAAGAGATAGTTCTGCTTCATCAAGCACGTAGATAAAACGAGTATGGTCGCAAGAAGACTTGAGGGCCAACGAAATAGCTTCTTGAAGATGACGAAGAGGACCAAGATGAACACGGCATTCGCCAGTCCAACCACTCCCTTCAGTACGGCCACTGTAGCGCCGAAAAGCTTCATTGCCAAGCCGTAGGGAAGAAAGCAGAGTGGTCCATACGAAATAACCATGTCATAGACGGGCTTGCTATGAACAGAGAAGAACGAAGCGGCCACCACCATTGGTTCGACGGGATCGACATATCCAGGAAACCGAAGTATCAGACATCCGATGTAGAGATAAAGGAGGCCAAGCACACTAACGATCGATAGTTGCCAGCGAGATTGTGTTAATGCTCCAAGGGCCGTGTCCCAGGTGCGCGGAAGCAAGAACCGGACGCCGACACACACCAAGCTAAAGATAAAACAAAGGATAAAAAAATTAGGATACAAAAGGGCAAATAGGCCGCGTTGGGAGATGGCAGGCAATACCATTGGCAGCAGCTCGCAATCTGAAAAATCTTCCATGCTCCGGGGTCGCAGCCACACTAAAGGACCCGTAGAGGTATTAATACTATGTTAGATCCCGCGCACCAAACAATCTGGTGGCCGCTTGCAAAGCATCAAAAAGCAGGAACACCGGCAGATGCCGAGAAATTAGGAATCCGCATAAATTTGCTGAACTGCGTTGCCATATTTTCAGGAATATAAATGATATCTCCTGGCTCAAGGGAAAGATCCTGCTCGAGCTGTTTCGTTTTGTGAATGCGATGCAGATTGAGTTGCAACACCTCCGCCATACCCGAGTTCCCACTGATACGTCGAAAAACAACAACCTTTGTCTCGCGAGCGGAATCCTTAAATCCTCCTGCAAGCATAACCGCTTGTAGGGCAGTCATATCCTCACGCATCTCGATTTTTCCTGGTATCAAGACCTGACCCGCTACCATGACGTAAGGGTGTTGGAAATCTTTCAGCTGGAGATTAAGTTCTGGCGCATTGAGGCGAGCGGAGTCTCGTTCCACGATCAGATCGTGGGCTTGTTGCAATGTCAAACCAGATAATTTGAGTGTTCCCGCAAGACTTAAATCAACAAACCCGTCTGGCCCAATCGTCGCTGTCTGGTTTAACTCTGGGCTTAGTCGATAATCGAGAGAGAGTGTGTCCCCGGGGTGTAAATGATACTGTGAGTGTTCATGGAGTTTATCGTCAGCATGCATCACGCTTGAAAGTAGTAAACCTGCCACAGCGAAGAACGTTGCAATTCTCATCGGGTCCTCTTTGCAAAATGTTTGTAAAACCATTTCGGCATAACGGTCTGGGCTTTGTTTAGTACGTAACCTTCGAAAGTTCCGCCGGCAGCAACGATCTTTCGTTCTGCGAACAGAATATCTGTTGTGGTGGTTCCTCCCGCCTGAACCACCAAGATGACTCCATCGACAACAGGAGCAACGCTTAAGGTGTTGTTGTCCTCTCGCAGCGGAGGACAGTCAATTAATACAACATTCGAGTGGGTGCAGAGATGCTGCACGACGCCCGAACGAGACTCCATTCCCCGATGCCACAATCCAGACATTAACGAGCTATCTTGCTGACTAAGACGTGGCAACTCTTCAGGTCTTCCTGAGCGCCTCTCCAATGTCAAATAAATCTCGGATGGGTCATGCTTTACTGTCTCAAGAGAGGAAAGAGAAATGTGAAGGACCTTTGGAATAAGCATGGTCTCTAAGGCTGAAGCAAGTGTTTTGGTCACATAGGAGACGCCTTCTCCATGATTCACGGAGGTGATCGCAAGGGACAGCCCACGTGTCGGATCCATATTGGAGCGTTCTACTATACGATGCAAGAGCCCCTGATACATGGACGGAGCGTCTAAAGTTTTCATAGGCATAAGTTATGCAAATTGTTGTGGCCGGTGTAACGGTGAGGAAGTGAGAAAGGATTCACGCAAGCAGATCATCAACGTGGCTATTAGCGTCAAGTCTTGATCGAACGGGCACGGATGCGAGAAGGGGATAACGAGCTACCGCCTCAAGCTCAGAATCATCAGCGATGGTCGATCGGCTATTTTCAACGAGAAATACACCGAAGCCGCCCAAGAACACTGCAGTAAGGAAGGTTAGCAAACCATCCTTCTTGGGTCGCGGACGAACAGGGGAAAGAGAAAAGGTTGGAGCTTGTGCGACAGCAACATTCAAAAGTTGATGCTCATCTAGAACGTCAGTCATATGTGACTCGTCGCGTTTCTGAGCATACACCTGATAGTTGGCTTCAGTTTCGGCGACACGCCGCTGTAGGGCGTTTAGCTCCTGTGTCTGCTCTTCTGTATTTCCCAGCCTGCTATTCAAGCGGGTGATCTGATCCGCTAGTTCATGGCGACGCCCAGATACGCCTTCAAGCCTAGTGCGTGTACTGCTTAGATCCTGCTCAACTGCTTGCCAAGTTGGGTTGATATCAGTGGATGTTTCTGCGTAGTAAGATCCGTTCATGTTCTTCAAGGTCGCCTCTACCTGAGCGATCTGTTCGTCGACCTGAAGGATGAGGCGGTCGCCCGGCTTGTACTTAGATACAAGCTCTGTACGACTGAGATTCAGCTCACTTAACCGAGTTCGAAGTTGATCTATCGAACCCGATGCCGGGATTGCTGTCTCGTGAGTAGGACGGCGGCTGGGCAGCGCCTGAAGCTGATCATTGTCCGCCGTCACTTTATGGGTGAGCTCACTAATTTCTACGTTGGCGTCGCGTAGTTGAGTGTCGGCGTCGAAAAGCTGTTTCTGCAGTCCGCCTTCTTGCTCGGTTATTGACACGATGCCATTCTGCTGCTGGAAGGACGAAAGTGCCTGTTCAGCCCTTTGCCACTGTAGGCGGTAACGTTCAGCTTCCTGATCAAACAACTGAGATGCGCCGGCAGGATGATTAATCTGCAGCTTCTTTTGCAGGAACACATCGAGGAGTTTCTTCAGAACTAGAGTGGATTGGTGTGGATCACGACTGACCAGCTGAACCGAGATGACGTGAGACTTGCGAATCGGTGTTACAGCCAAATTGTCTTGAAGAGACCCAACCGCCCCTTCGTGGCGCTGTTGCTCGTCAAGGGGTCGTTGAGAAGGCGAGGTTTTGCTCCACCCTGGATCGATAACCTCATCAAGTACATCTGCGCTTTGCAGGAGTTCGATCTCGGAATTAATCTCTTCCTCTGAAACCTCGGCTGCAGTGGCGGGAGCTTCGGAGCGTCCCGCTGTGATCACTTGTTCGCTACGAGCATTTTGGACAAGGAGTTCCATGCGCGAAGCATATTTCTTGTGGCTTCCAAAAATATACACAGCACCCAAAGCGAGAACAGTGAAGAACACGCTTAAGAATACGTAACGCTGCCGGATCAACGCTTCTAGCATTCGTTTGAGCGAGAAAGTACTCGCCTCTGCCAGATCATCATTTATGGCGGGTAGAGGCCTAATAAGATCAAGTTGGGGGGGTTGATTCAGGACAGACTCCTCGAGGGTAACCGGGTTTACGAGCTTCGATGTTCAGTGTACTAATTTCAAAGTTTACTACATCCGTGTGTTAGATGCCGTGAAAGAGTGTATATTATCTTCGCTCGATTGCGACCGATGAAAGAAGGAAAACCCGGGCCCCCGGAATAAGTTGCTGGCACCTCCATTCTCGATCGAAACGCTGCCATCAAGATTGGCTACCAACACCTCGATTGGGGTAGGCCCGCAAACCTTACTCTTGTGCGAAACGGAAGTAACGCAGTAGAACAGGTTCTTCAAATGGCAGCGTTGTAGCTACTGTGTTCAAGCCATACAAACAATGAAAATGAGCCATCTCTTTCCGCAAGAGCATGTGATTGACTGGCATCGGCCCCAGTGATCGTATAGTCGAGCTTTCCTGGAGAAAAGCTGCCTCCCGGATCGCCCAGCATGGAGATAAGGTTCTTCACATCTGTGTACGCAGGTTTTGCGGAAAATCGGAATGAAGCAGACCATAAGCCGGTGACGAAACTTCGTCCAGCAGCTCGTATATACAGGTACTTCCGCTGTTTACAGAGACGAGCTCGTATCGTTTCCGTAGGGATAGATTTGCCACAGTTGATTTGGCTGATTGGAGTTGAGACGCTGCCGTGCCTGCATCTGTCCGCCATCGTCAACTGAGAGAGCGGAAAAATCCAAGCAAGAACCGCTGAGAGAGGATACGAGTTGATATGTTTTACCTGAAGGGGTGCTGACGGGGGCCACTGACCGTGATCGAGCAGCGCTGGCATTGCAAGACCATGATGGAACGACTGAACCATTTGCAGGGCTCCCGCCAGAGATATCCATACACGCAGAGCCGTCAAACGCTAACTTAAGAGAATAACAACCGGCGGCAAGACCCTGTTTGGCAACGCCTTCGGAAGAAGCGGGAGCTGGCGATGAGAGTAAGCCGACAATGGCGACAATCAAGAAATGATAAGGTCGTGCAAAAAACATCATTGAGCCGCTCCCAAGATAATTAAGCAAGTTGATGGAAGTCATGCTACACCGCGGTGCAACAGTGAATAGCTCAATCATGGGGCGTATGTTCGCAACGGGCCATTACCCTTTTGCAAAGGGTAATAGCCAATAAGTGTTATCTCAGGAGTCCTGGGACTCAAACGCCTGACCCCAGAAGTGTTGAGAGGCAAGAAGATGTGGTGGGATTGCGGTTTTGGTCAGGATCTCTTATGAAGAGTGATGCGTACGATTAGCATTTGTGCATCTATGGCAACGGTCGTGCAGCTCCATCCCACCTATGAGTTATTGGCGGTGAGCGCCCTTCGCGTCATGCTTGATCGAATGCCTATCGACCTTGTTGGCGATTTTGCGGCAACATTGTGTTCTAACCGACACAGATCCAGGCCGCTATGAGAAATCACTTAGGCGGAAAAGTATACACGAGATTCATAGACGGAATGATAGTATGAGGTGCTATGAATTGTTCTGCAACTGCTTCATTTGCTTTGGTCGTGGTTGGTGCCGGTCCAGCAGGTATCGCGCCACTGTTAGCTGCCTCAAAGGAAGAGAAATTAGGTGACCTCCTCAAGGCGGGCGTTATCATCATCGATGACAGCGACCGGATTGGGGCGGGCACGATCGGCAGCTATGCGATCCGATCAGACAGTACAGCCTTAGCGATTCTCGATATCATCATGCGCCCTCATGACGATGCGTTCACGGCGCTGCGTGACAATCCTATTGTGCTGGAGGTGGCTGCCTACGGCAACGATGCGGTGCCTCTCTCACTCGCAGGGGAATTTCTACATTTGCTGGGTACCACGGTCTTAGACTTGGTGGCAGCCAGCCCGCGGGGAAGGATTCTTCGCAATACGCATGCACTCTTCGTTCGCCAGATCTCACCTCACGAATGGGATACCCATGTGTTTGATCGGGACCGCGGTATTGCAGAGGTTCTTCGATCCTCATCAGTTGTTTTGGCGACCGGCGCCCACCAGCCTGAAGCAAGACTTTTCTTAGAAGCTGTGGCCGGGCAACCGCTATTGCCTCGCTACAAAGGCAGAGTTCTACAGTCGGGCTATGCTCTGACAAGCGTTGGCCTCTCTGATATTGCTGCAAGGTTGGAGGACCGAGAGCAAGCCAGGATTGTGATTGTCGGTGGGTCGACAAGTGCGGGTGCCGTGGCACATGCAATGTTAAATCGGCTACCTAGTTCTTCTCAATTCGGCCCTGAAAGCATCACCATCCTACATCGCCGACCACTTCACATTTTCTATAGTTCGGTTGCCGAAGCTGAGGCGGATGGGTACACCGAGTTTGGCCCCTTAGATGTCTGCCCTCTTTCTGGAAGAGTTTATCGATTGGGTGGCTTCAGGCTCGACTCACGCGAGCTTATTATGAGCGTTCGCGGGATAGGCGGAAGGCCACCCGAGCCGCGTGTAAGACTACAACTGATTTCACCGGAAAAGTCTTTTCAATGCCAAAAACTCTTAGATGAAGCAGACGTGATTATTGCAGCCATGGGCTATCTACCGCGTGCACTTCCCATCTTTGACGAGAAGAATCAACCGATTGCACTCATGCTGGAAAGGAATGGATCGAACCGACTTGTTGATGCCTATTGTCGTGTGTTGGATCAACACGGCGCAGCCATCTCGGGGCTTTTTGCTATTGGGTTGGCTGCCGGACATCCACCTGACAGGGAGCTTGGAGGAGAGGCAACATTCGAAGGGCAAATAAATAGTTTGTGGTTGTGGCAACATGCTCTAGGCAACCGAATCGTTAGTCAGGTCCTAGACCGCAGTAGGACGTTGTTGGTCCCCCAAAGCAAGGCGCCTCTCCCAACCCTCGTGACACAGGTCCAGGCTAAACCTCAAGTTCGGCACATACAGGAGGACCTGGTGCAGGTTCCTTTTCTGGAATCTCCTCGACTTCAGATTGAAAGAAGGAGCCACAGTCGTCACATCCTTCCTCCTGATGCTCCATTACCTTTGATTAGACCCAACCCTCCGAAGCTGAGCCACAACGGTGCTGCTCTCGCCGCCATTGAAGACTCGGGAATATACTCTAACTACGGTCCGGTGAACAGCCGTTTTGAATTAGCTCTTATCGACAAGCTGTTCATACGTGGTTCATGTCTGACGGTGTGCAACGCCACGATCGGTTTGATGCTCGCCATCCGAGAGGTCATCGAAGAGCGCCAATCTCCGAAGCGTCGTTTTGCACTGATGCCGTCCTTCACCTTCGCTGCAACCGCACATGCGGCCGTCTGGAATGGCCTAATTCCCTTGCTTTGCGATATTGACCCAGAAACATGGCTTCCATCTCACCAGGCAGAGGAGTTGCTCCTAAAGCAGTACAAGGACCAAATCGCAGTGATTATTCCATATGCAACATTTGGAAACAATCTCGATCTGGCACGGTACGAGCGTATTGCGAAGGAGCAAGGGATACCGATCGTAATCGACGCCGCAGCCTCACTTGGAAGTCTCGATGAAAGAGGCTTAGCATTCGGAACTGATTTCCCTTGGCCGGTCGTCTTTTCGATGCACGCAACAAAGATCTTTTCTATGGGCGAAGGGGGGGTCATTTACTGTAGCAACGCAAAAAGAATAGACCGACTCCGTTCTATGGGATCTTTTGGGTTCGAATCGCCGCGGGTCTCAACACTGCCAGGCTTAAACTCCAAGTTGAGCGAAGTTTCAGCTTTGACTGCATTATTGCAACTGGACCAATTTGACACTGTGCTAGAACGCAGGAAGGTTCTTACTCGAAAATATATGCAAAAACTTCCTGGATGGCAGCGTCAAAAACTGAATGGAATTCCTGCTCTGTCGTTTGAATCAGTACTTCTTCCGGCACCCTTGGTTTCGTTTAGAGCCTCGATTATAGAAACATTGAAGGAAAAAGGAATTGGTGCAGGGACATATTTCAGTCCACATATAGCAGAGCACCCCTACTTCATAGACAGGACTGTTTCTGGCTGCTTGGATGTCACCGCAGATATATCGAGCCGTATCCTCACGCTCCCGATGTTCGACAACATGTTAGAACGCGATATCGTGTTTGTATGTGCCTCGTTGTGGAATGTTCTCAGGACACTACAACCTAATCAAGAGACAATACTAGATGCGAGAGATAATCCGCGCCGATCGTTGCCAAGCGCTAAGGTGGGTTAGATATGGGTCACTCAGATAAGTCTCCAACCAGTGAAAACACCTTAAGCCAGCCCCTAGTAACGATTTGCGTGACGGCATATCGTCGACCAACCATGATTCTCCAATCATTGCTCTCTTGCACCACGCAAGACTATCGGCCGCTCGAAATTAATATTAGTGACGACTCGCCAAATGACCTCGTTGAAAAGATGGTTCGTTCAGTAGCGGTACCAGAGGGAATCAAGCTGAGCTACCGTCGAAATATCCCCAGCCTAGGTGAACCAGGAAACGTCAATAGTCTTTTCGAGCATGCCAGCGGACAGTATCTCCTCTTACTTCATGATGATGATGTCTTACTTCCTGGAGCCATCAGAGCTCTGGTAAACGCTATGGCCGATACTCCTGCTGCTGTGGCCGCCTTCGGAGGTCAAGATGTGATCACTGATAGCGGGGAGCTTGACCCAATTGAAAGCAAAGCGATCAGTCAACGGTTCAAACAAGAGCCCCATTTGGCCGGCATCATCACGGACCCGTTGTTATGTAGCTTAGAACATCGGTTTCCAAATGATGGGTATCTAGTGGAATCTGCGGCGGCACGTGCGATTGGATATCGTAGCGTTGCCGAGGTGGGAAGGGCGGGGGATTGCGATTTTGCAATTAGGCTTGGCCTACATTATCAGGAACGAAGCTTCATCCTGGTAGCCGATACTATCAGCCAATATCGGTTGACGAAGGGTAGTTCTAGAACCAACGTAGGAATTTGCTGGAGGCACTATGAAGTCTTAGCCAAAATGGAAAATCTTACTTTGCAACAGACAGCCGCTAGAGACGAGTTAATGGAGTTTTACACTCCCTACGCACTTGTTGATAATGCCGTATTTGGTCAACGCCAGAAAGCTCTATCTATTTTTTTTGCAAAAGGGTACAGACGCCAGTCCTCATTCGTGAGAAGGGCATATCACTTGCTGCTGATTTTCTTCCCACAAATCTATCGGCTCCGGAGGTTCGTAAACTTAGAGGCATAGACAACTTCATCCTTCGTAGCACTAAAGTTGAAGCTTAGAAAGCCTTCCGAAGACGACTAGGCGTGCTAAATTATAGAGTAGTAAGGGTTTCATCTGATGAACCTGCAGATTCAAGGCCAGCACATGAGGCGTTCACTGACGATACTTGAGTAACTGTTGTAAGGCTGGTTGCGGAAATAGGTTTTGGCTCTGAGACGGGTCCCTCGAATGCGGCATCCTATGACACGACAGTTAACCCATGATCCGCGATCGAGGTGCGCCGCCATTGTCGGCCCGCGATTGACTGTGACTTCATTCTTTTACGACTTCTGAATCTATTCTTTCATCGATGAACTGGTGCTTGGGGGCGTCCCTTGCAGAATGGACGGAGCTTGACAACACAGTCTCTTTATGTGCTCTTTCGCGCATGGGAAGCGGAGGTAAGGCAGTGATACAGCGGTCCACATGCAACGTCGGCCTGGCAGCTCTTGATGGATTAGTTGCACTTATTATTACCGTGTCTGCAATCGTCTATTCGAATTACTCTTTAGCGGGCTTTCATGGTCTTATTAGCCGGCCAATCAACGTGGTGGATGCCGTCTTCGGCCTCTCGTTCATCGTCCTTTGGCAGTATTGCTTCTCTGTACTTCAACTCTACGATCGATTTGCAACAATTCCAAGCAGGATGGCCGCGATTCTCAAGGGCGTCCTTGTTATGGCAGTTCCGGTCATGTTTCATCTTGGTTTCTTCCATCCGCGTTTGCTGCGCTTTCAAACCGTTATTCTCACGGTCGCAGCTCTTTTTGCGTTCGAGGTAGATAGAATCGGCTTTCGTGAGCTGGTCGTAAGTTGGGTCGCTTCTAGAAACCCTCAACACATCCTCATCATCGGAAGTGGACGAAGAGCTGGTAAGGCGTGGAGGGAAATTCGGACTCGATACCATTCATCTACTAAGGTCTTCGGCTTCGTCGATGATCGTGATCCGTCCGAGATGGCGCCAGATATCGCTGATCGTTATTTGGGTAGGATCGACGATCTGGACGAGCTCCTCTTGAGGTTGACAGCCGATATACTCATTATTGCAATGCCAATCCAGTCGTGTTACCCCGAAATGCAAAGGGCTGTAACGATGGCTGAAAAGGTGGGCGTGCAGGTTATTTATCTGCAAGATATATATGCAACGACTCATAAAAATGAGCAGCCAAATCGCCAACTATTTCAAGAACTATTCCCGCGACATGAAAATTATGTAATGCGTTTGGCAGTCAAGCGTGTCGTCGATATAGTGCTTTCGGCTCTTGGGTTGCTCCTTCTCTCGCCGTTGTTTGTTTGTGTCTTCGTCGCAGTGAAGATGACGAGTCGGGGTCCTGCGTTCTTCAAGCAAAACCGTTTTGGTTATCGGAGACGTCTGTTTCCCATGATCAAGTTCAGAAGCATGGTTATCGATGCGGAACAGCGGATGGCAGCTCTTGAGAACGCAAACGAAGCAGGCGGGCCAATCTTTAAGATAAAGAACGATCCGCGAGTCACCCCGCTCGGGAGATTCCTTCGCTCGACCTCAATTGATGAGTTGCCACAGCTTTGGAATGTGTTGAGGGGGGACATGTCGTTAGTAGGTCCGCGACCGATGAGCGTTCGCGATGTGTCTCTCTTCAGCGAAGCAACTCTTATGCGCAGATTCAGTGTCAAGCCAGGTATTACAGGCCTTTGGCAGGTCAATGGAAGGAGCCATGTAGGTTTCGATAAGTGGATCGAACTTGATGTACGTTACATCGAGCACTGGTCTCTCCTATTGGACATGAAGATCTTGCTGCAAACGGTCACAACGGTATTGAAGCGTTCCGGAGCTGCATAGAGATATGGGGATCGGTAGATTGGAAAAGGCATCATGAAAATAGCCATGGTTCACGACTATTTCACTCAAATGGGGGGGGCGGAGAAGGTCGCCGAGGAGCTATACAACATGCTTCCGGGTGCAGATCTGTTTGCAACTGTGGCTTTGAAAGACAAGATGCCTGAAAGCATCCGGGACGTGCCTGTTACCACATCGTGGATGCAAAACCTACCCAGAATGCGGGACCTTTACCGTCTCTATTTTCCGCTGTATCCCTTCGCCGTGAGTTCACTGGATCTGTCGCAATATGATCTTGTGGTGTCGAGCTCTTCCGGGTACGTGAAAGGCGTTCAGGTGGCCCCCGATGCCATTCATGTCTGCTACTGCCACACACCGATGCGGTGGGTCTGGAACTTCGACAATTACTCATCGAGAGAATCGTTTGCAGGAGGTGTGAAGGCGGTACTTCCGACGTTGATTCGAGGTCTGAGGATTTGGGATGAAGCTGCGGCCAGACAGCCCGATCATTTCGTTGCAAACTCTCAAACTGTGGCGGCACGCATCAAGCGTGCATACGGCCGTTCTGCTGAGGTGATCGTTCCGCCGATCGACATTCACCGTTTTAAGGTTTCTCTCGAACAAGACGATTATTATGTTGTTTTGGCGCGGTTGGTGCCTTACAAGCGTATCGACCTTGCGGTAAGTGCCTGCACCGCACTCGGCCGAAAATTAGTGGTGATCGGTTCTGGACCAGCCTTAGAAGGGCTCAAGAAGGACGCAGGTCCTACGATTCACTTTGCGGGACGTGCATCTGATGCTCAAGTAGAGGAGTATGTTTCGAGGTGCCGTGCTCTCATCTTTCCCGGTGAAGAAGATTTTGGGATGGCCCCGTTGGAGGTTGCCGCGGCGGGTCGCCCAACAATAGCCTATCGGGCTGGCGGAGCGATGGAAACCGTTGTTGAAGGGGTGACTGGAGTCTTCTTTAACGAGCAGACGACTGAAGAAGTCGTAGACGCTATCGAGAGGTTCGAACGGCAGGAGTGGGCGCCTTTAGCTATCCGGCTCCATGCAGAAGGTTTTAGTACTGAAGTATTTCGAGAAAAGTTTGCGGCCTTTTTGCGGCGCGTTGGCGCTCCAATTGACTAAGAAGCGGAATGGCGGCATATCGCGTCTGATTGGTAGAACGTTAGTGAATATGACTCCCTCTGTCGTCGGCCGATGCTCTAGCGGCGTGGTGAATGGCTTCGTCCAAATCGAGATTGAGAAAGTTGTTTAGATAGAGACAGAGCGTCATGAGGCTGAGGTTAACTCCAAATAGGGCCTCTGCTAGCTCGTCGAAGCGGTCGTCTGTCTCAGCGACAACCATCGTCTCTAAAGCGGAGATAAACGGAGTCATCGACTGAAAGGTGCCGTGGGAGGCCGAATGCCCCCTTGCATGCAACGTCTTCACAAGTAGCGCCATAATCGGAGATTCGCTGACCTTGTCGGCAAATGCAGCGCGTTGTGCAATGCTTTGAGTACTCCACCGAGGATCATCATCTTTGGGCATGATCTTCATGCTGACCCGAAGCGCGTTAGCCTTTAGCTTTTGAACAATGCCGGGAACCGGCCTTGTTCCCGACTGAAGCTGGAGGAATTCGTTTTGACGGGAGATAAATTCTTTGTCGAACTGCAGGTAACGATCGATTTCGATATCTTCCGCATACTGGAGGTAAGCTGCGTTGACAACCACCTCGACGATCGTCCGCCCGATCGTGACAATCTCTTCCACACACATTTGTTCGGCCAATACCTTCACTGAAAGGCCGGCTTGTCGGACCTTTAGAACCGAACCGAAGAGGAGGGCTAGGCGGACTGAAAACTCATATTGGACGATCGATTCGCGATACATTCGCGCTAGCAGCTCTCTAAACAGCTCCAACCTTATGAGGTGAGCACGAGCTCGTTTAGCGATATCCTGATCCACCACTACTCCACGCCCTTCCGTCATCGTTGGAAGGCCAGGCTGACCTCAACTGAAAATCCAGCATTGATTATTGCATTCGGTGATAGCTGTTGAGAATAGGAGAACGAAGAGTCATCCGCATCAGATTACCTACGTGCGAACCGTTACCGCACGTAGTCTGTGGCACAAGTGCAGGAATACGCATGTACGGCTACAACTTCAGTATCGGCGAAGTGACCGCCTAGGCAATTAGGTTGTGATTGTTTCAATGCATGCTAATGACGGAGGATAAGAGTTCCAGAGTCTCTTGAGACTGTTGCTCCGGAGAATGCAGTTTGTTGAACGCTAAGCGCTGGAAACGAATCTTTTCTATCGGGCTTCGAGGACTTCAATTCATCCCCGATATTTGTAAAGTGCTATTTACGAGAGATACAATATCGGTTGGACATGTTGTTCAGGAGCAGGGAAGAGACTGCTAGAAATCAGACCTTGTACCAGGGTGAATCGCTCATGAAGACTGAAATTGTGCGTCGGACTGCTGTTGTGGCCCGGGCCGTAGCTGGACTCGCTATATTTGGCGCCTCTGTTGCGCTGACAGGTTGCACGACTTCTGGGTTTGCACTCAATGGTGGCACCACAACTCCTCCGACCGGATACGCTTACCTCACTGGAAATTGGGTTTTCCAAACGGTTCCGACCGCGGGCTCTACGCCTTTTTCCTCTTTGGCGGGCTATGTTGATGAGCAAAGTGGGAACCCTGGCGTCAATGATCTGACAACTGCCGCCTTGCAAGCCCAACAACCGTCCTCCTGCTACTTGGGAGCTTCATTGATTCCACTACAGGGCGCTTTGCAAGCTGCTGCTTTGGGGCTCCGTTCTTTTTCGGTTAATGCTCAGTTCGTGACGATCAACGCAACAAAGGATGCTACTGCAACCCATCTCACAGGAACATATTCGATCGACGGGGGGTGTGCAGGTGGAGCAGCAGGAACTATCACCGGAACTAAATACAACGTGCTTACGGGCACCTATGCAGGGTCGGTAACCGGGAGCAACCCTGCTCAAACGCTAAGGCTATCGCTTTCGCAGAATACCCAGGGTTCCGGCGAGGGTCTGTTCCTTGAGAGCGGCTCGGCCGTGTTCAACGGTTTCTCATGCTTTAGCAAAGGAACTCTGTCTGCTGGAGCGGGCACAATCATCGGCAACACGGTCGCACTCACCTTCACTACCGATGATCCAAGTGGGGCGAAGGTCATTCTGAACGGATCCGTTGATTCAGCAGCAGACGTGCTTACTATCAGTTCTGGCAGCATTACAGGTGGAGGTTGCGCAGGATCTCTAGCTGCGTCAACTCTCACCCTTCAGTAAAGATTCAGACACTTCGACGGCTGAGTTACGTGAAGATGTTTATAGGTTTGGGAGTTCATCCATGAAGAACGGTCTTGAGGTTGGCGGCAGGTTTGTCGGAAATGTGTGCTTAGGAATAGCGTTAGCAGCCGCCGGCTTAGGTTTAGGTGGCTGCAAGGTAGGGTCGAGCGGCGGTTCGGGAGGCACTGGTGGAGGCGGTGGGACTTCCGATCCTAATCACGTGTATGCCACTGGTAACTGGCAGATACAGGCCACTCCGACGAAAGGAGTTGCACCATTCACGTCACTCGGCGGTTTTATCAATGAACAGGGAACAGATCCTGGCATTAACGATTTAACGACCGGTGCTTTCCAAGCGCAGTCTACAAGCTGCTACGTGAACACGCCAACAGTCCCGCTTCAAGGCGCCGTCCTTGCATATCAGCTGGGTTTGCGTTCTTTTGCGGTTGACGGCCAATTCCTCACCATCTCCGCCGCTGAGGACGCAACGGTGACTCATATGACGGGAACCTACTCAATCACCGGAGGATGTGCAGATGGCGCAACCGGGAACTTGGCAGGGACGAAGTACGCTGCGCTTTCAGGAACCTACAAGGGATCTGTGACCGCTGGCACGACTCCGGAGACGATGCAGCTTGTCTTAAGTCAGTTCCAACAGGGAACCGGTGATGGCGTATTCCTCGTCTCAGGGAATGCTAGCTTTACTGGCTTTAGCTGCTTTAATCAAGCTTCACTGGCAAGCGCAGACGGCGGCATAGCGGGAAGCGCTGTTAATCTCTCGTTCGTTACCAACGACCCCACCAGTGCACGTCTCCTTCTTACAGGAACCATCACCTCAGATGCGAAGACTTTCAACGTAAGTTCAGCAATGGTGACTGGAGGAAATTGCGCTGGCTCGATCGGTACGGCCGTACTTACACAACAGTAAACGGCTTTCACCTTGCTCTCATAGCTGCCTGCATTGTGTTAGCGGGATCCGAAACGATCAAAATGCAATCGATAAACGACGCCAATCGTGATCGGCTTTGCGTAGAATGAGCCAGATGTAGTGACTGGCGTTGAGTAGTGCTGAAGTTGTAGATCGGCTTTAACGGCGAAGCTTCTAGTGATTGTGTAGTCGACACCGATTCCAGGTGAGATCACGGTTGAGGCGCTCTGTAGGTATTGGAAGGTTCCTTCGGGATTGGGATAACCTCCATTTGCATAGTTGATCTCCCCTCGCCCGATCATGATGTCCAGATAAGGATGAAGATTGCCATAGTGTTTGGCAACTTGTATTCCCCCCAGCAAATTCTTGACACTTCCGATATTCCCTTTGAAAAAGGGATATGTTCCCCGGATCTCTATGGAAGGATAGAGATTGAAGTATGAACGGATGCCAAGATCAACTCCCGCTGTAATTCCAGCATTTTTCCCGCCCGCCAAGCCCGTGTATGTTCCAGTGCCAGCCCCAAAAGCTGAGATCTGATAGGTCTTTGAAGCTGTAGGTACTGCTTGAGCCCATGCGACGGGGAGAAGGCCTGCGGACCCGCAGATGGTAGTCATGATCACAGAAAGCGTAGTTCTCAACTTTTACTCCTATCTTCACAAGCGAATGCAAGACGGCCAGCATGGCAATCCCAGATCCCAACTGGGTAGGATGCATTTAACAGATGCTGCGTGACGCATTGGCGACGCCACCTAATAGAGGATAAACGTTCTTTACCTCTCCCGCCATCCCAAGGAAGTCGCATACGCTGTGATGCTTTCAGACGTCT